>QYPD01000030.1 GCA_007279775.1 Spirochaetia bacterium
ATACAATGTAGTTTGAAAATAAAGAAATCGGACGCGAAAATTTCGAACTCGCCCTTGTGTTGAAATGGATATCATAACTGCCTTCGAAGCAGTTGTTGGGGGTTCGAATCCCTCCGAGGGCACAACGTCAAACCGCCCATAGCTCAGTTGGTAGAGCAGCTCGCTCTTAACGAGAAGGTCCCAGGTTCGAGACCTGGTGGGCGGACAAAATGAATAAAAAGATATTAATTTTTGTAATTATATTCGCGGCTTTACTGGCGGCGGTTTTCGCCTATAATTATTTTACTAAACCTGTGGTTGACGCGCCGACAATAAGCTCGGGAAATCAATCTAATGGAAGCTTTCATGGCCCGACGGGTGCGCCATCAATGAAGGGGCCAGATGGTCCACCACCGTCAGAAAATCAAAATTGAAAAATCAAAAATCAAAATGACAGTTTAAAAATATAAAGATTTTAACATTTAAAAACTTTAACATTTTACATTGTCATTTTACACTTTGATATTTACATTTTAAATTATTATAACGCGGGTATAGTACAGTGGTAGTACACCAGATTGCCATTCTGGAGACGAGGGTTCGATTCCCTTTACCCGCTCAAAATTTATTTAACAAGGTCGAAACAAAAAATAAAATTATGTTAACCAACCTTATTACAAATATAGCCGGGGCCGTTGCCGGATTAATATTTATTTTCTTAAGCGTTAAAGCCGGCCGCTCGCTGGTCGGTTCGTTCTTTAAACGCTCGTATAACCGACTTGCGATCGGAGCGACCGCCTTTACCGTTTCATTCTTGTTTGAAATCGCCTCTTTTTTTGGCCTAAATGATGATGTTGCCGACGCCACTCACCACATTCTACTACTGGTTACAGGCGTAATATTTATTTTCGTCAGCTTGATTTTTACAAAAGAAGCTACCGAATATATGAACTCCAAGGAAAAAACGCAATAAATTAACTGTCAAAATTTTGCGTTTTGGGCGCGTTTTTTTGCGCCTTTTCGGCGATAATTCGCCAAAAACCTAAATTTCCGTTAAAATAAAATAATCAAAAGTCGCAAATTTTAAGCAGAAACCAATTAACTTTTAATTCGTTATATATGTTAGATGGCGATAAAAATTTAATAGAACGCGCCATTGGGGGTGAGGCCGAGGCTTTTGGCCAACTTTATGATAAGTATCAATCTGGAATTTACAGGTTTATTTATCTTAAAGTTGGCCTTCGTGAGGAAGCCGAAGACCTCACCCACCAAGTATTTTTAAAATCCTGGCGAAACATATCAGGCTACAACTTCAGGGGATTTCCCTTTTCAAGCTGGCTGTATTCAATCGCTAAAAATCAGGTTATAGATTATTATCGCCTGAAAAAAGAAGTTATTAAGCTTGAATCAATCGCTGAACTTAAAACCGAAAACGACTCACAAATTTCTTTAGACAAAAAAACAGATCTGACGAGAGTCAAAAACGCCATTCTTGAGCTCAACGACGAACAACAAAGCGTGATAATCTTTAGATTTATTGAAGATTTTTCAATCAGCGAAACAGCGCTCGCGCTTGATAAAAGCGAAAGCGCGGTAAAACTGCTTCAACACCGAGCAGTAAAAAATTTAAAAAAAATAATCGATGAATAAAGATTTAGTTAAAATTTTAAGTGAATTGAAAAGCATCGCGCCCGACGCGGATTATTCCGCTAAGTTGCGAAATCTGCTTTTGGCCGAAATAAACACGGACAAAAGAACGGCTCCAGAAAGATTTTCTTTGGCGGATGTTTTGGTTGCCGTTTATTCGCGCAGACCTATATATGTTATTGCCGCAACTGCTTTCGCTTTGATTTTAATCGTTTCCAGTTCGGCATTTTACACGGTTAACGAGATAAACAAACACGATTTCGTGGTTAAAGCCGGCGAAGTCAATAATTCCATACAAGTTAAACTTGATGAAATAAAATACCTTTTGGGAAGCAAAGAAATTGATTACAACAAAAGCGTTATCATTCAAACAATGCTTCTAGGAGCGACTGAAGACTTAAAAAAAGCGTCTGAGGAAAAAGACACTAATAAATCCCTTGAAAAGATAAAGTCTGCCCAAGAAACTCTTTATAAAATAGACGTCTTGCTCCAAAATAAATAACCCCTCCGAAAAAATCGAAGGGGATTATTTATTTATATAAGAAAATTCTTATTTAACGGCCTCTTTCAAGACTTTTCCAGCCCTGAATTTCGGCTTTATTGCAGCGGCAATTTGGATTTTTTCTCCAGTTTTCGGGTTAATTCCCATACGAGCCGCTCTTTTGACGACTCTGAACGTTCCAAATCCAGTGATAGCGACCTCTTCGCCTTTCGACAATGTCTTTGTAATTGTATCAAAAACCGCTTCAACAACAGCAACTCCTTGCTTTTTAACTTCTATCCCTGCGGCCTTCATTACCGCCTCTACAAGTGCAACTTTGTTCATAATCTTAAAACGTAAAATTGTGCTTATTCGACCTTTTTCTTTTTTTGATAAACCAATTATATCAAATAATACAGTAAAAATCTATATTAATTTTCGTCCGTCCAAGCGAAAAAGTCAATAGCCCTTATTTTATCGGCATTCCTGCCTACCGGCAGGCAGGTTGGCGTTTCGCCCCGCTATTATTTGGCATACCAAGCAGTGAATCGAGCACATTGTTTTCTACAACGCCTTTATTTTACGCTATGATTTCCTCAATATCAAAATTATAGCAGAAAATATTGATTTTCTTGGAAAACAAACTAGGCGTTGTCGTGCTCAATCTACTACTTGGCGTATTCAACGGCTTTCATCTCGCGAATGACGTTTACTTTGATTTCGCCGGGGTATTTTAGCTCGGATTCTATCTTATTGGCGATTTCGCGCGCCAATTGAAGCGCTTTAAAATCGTCTATCTTTTCGGGAATAACAAAAATTCTTAATTCCCTTCCGGCTGAAATAGCGTAAGCGTTTTTAACGCCCTCAAATCCGGTTGCGATTTTTTCAAGGTCTCCCAAACGCTTAAGGTAATTTTCCAAAGTGTCGCGACGCGCTCCCGGTCTGCTCGCCGAAAGGGCGTCTGCCGCGGCAATAATGTACGCCTCCGGGCTGGCAAACGGATATTCTTCGTGATGCGCCTCCATCGCCTTGATTATCTCTTCGCTGACGCCGTATTTTTGAAGAATTTTCCTACCAAGGTCAACATGGCTTCCCTGAACTTCATGGTCTATGGCTTTGCCGATATCGTGGAGCAAAGCGGCTTTTTTCGCCACTTCCACGTTCTGGCCGAGTTCCGAAGCTATCATCGCCGCCAAATAAGAAGTTTCAATTGAATGGGTTAAAACATTTTGGCCGTAGCTCAAGCGAAAATGAAGCCTTCCCAAAAGCTGAATTATTTCTCTAGGCAAATCGTAAACGCCGGCTTCGTAGGCCGCGCCTTCTCCCAACTCAATTATTTTTTTGCCCAGTTCCTGTTTGGCTTCTTCAACTTTTTCTTCTATTTTCGCCGGTTGAATCCTCCCGTCTTTAACAAGCTTTTGTAAGGCCATTTTGGCGACTTCCCTTCTTATCGGGTCGAAAGAGGAAATTACGATGCTTTCCGGGGTTTCGTCTATCACGAATTCCACTCCGGTTGCGCGCTCCAAGGCGCGGATATTCCTTCCTTCCCTTCCAATTATCTTGCCTTTCAAATCTTCATCGTTAAGGTTAAAAACCGAAGTCGTTACGTCGCTCACGTGCGAACGCGCGTAGCGTTGCATGGCGGTTGTCATAATATCCAAACTCTTACGCTCAATTTCTTCGCGTCTTTCTTTGTCCATTTTGGAGAGGGTTGAAACAAGCTCGCCCTGGTGGATTTCTTGAGCACTCTTCAAAAGAAAATCTTTCGCCTGGCTGGCGGACATTCCGGAAATTTTTTCTAGTTCGGAAACGATTTTTTGTTTAATTTCGTCTATTTCCGCCTTGGCGATTTTTAATTTTTCTACGTCTTGAAAAGATTTTTCTTCGCGCTGCCTTAATTCCGAAGACTGCGTATCTAAATGTTCTTCTTTTTTAAGAAGGCGTTCTTCAAGTTTGCCTAGCTGGATTTTACCTTCTTTTTCGGCTTTTTTTACTTCTTCCAATACGCCCGTGGCCTTTTCTTGAGCTTCAAGAATTATTTCTTTCGCTTTCGCCTTGGATTCTTCAATCTGCCGTTTTATTTTTTGCTCAACGGAATTAAGATTTTTAGACGCTATCGCTTGGCGAATAAAATAACCGGCAACCGCCCCCAAAATAACCAAGCCGACCCAAAAAAACGGGTTTTGATAAATCATAGTTTAATCGCGAATAATCACGAAGTTGAACACGTTTTGAAATTTTAATTAATAAGTCCGTGGCCATATTCGTTTAAATTAGCGAACTTTTGTTTGCTATAAATTAATTATAACGGTAAAATAAAAATATGTCAAAACAACCCGTTATATTGGCAATTTTAGACGGCTGGGGCGAAGGCCAGCAAAACGAAACCAACCCGATTTATGTGGCCGAGCCGAAAAATTTCGATTATTTAAGGGCTAATTTCCCAAACGGTCTGCTTCAAGCGTCCGGCATCAGCGTCGGTCTTCCTTGGGGCGAAGAAGGCAACAGCGAGGTGGGACACCTTAACTTGGGCGCCGGAAGAATTATTTATCAATATTTGCCCAAAATCGACTTGGCTATCCGCGACGGAAGCTTTTTCAAAAACCCGGCGCTGAAAAGCGCGTTCGGACACGCCAAAAAAAACAATTCAAGCGTTAATCTGGTGGGACTGATGAGCGACGGCAATGTTCATTCTTCTTTTGATCATATTAAGGCTCTTGTTGAATTTGCCGCAAAAGAAAATGTTTCTAAAATAAATTTCCATCTTTTTACCGATGGCCGCGACAGTGCGCCGACTTCATCAATAGACCTGCTAGCCAATCTGCCCAAAGAAGCGAATTTGGCGAGTATTAGCGGCCGCTTTTACGGCATGGACAGGGAAGGTTATTGGGACCGCACGCAAAAAGCTTATTCCGTGATTGTCGGCGAAGGCCAGATAAATGCCGATGCTAAAGCTTATATTAAAAATTCTTACGCGAACAAAAAAACCGATGAGTTTATCGAGCCAACGCGCGTAAAAGAAAGCTGCGAAGTCAAAGACAACGACGCAATGATATTTTTTAATTTCCGCGAAGACAGAATCAGGCAAATGGCGTCCGTTTTCGCCGACAGAAATTTCCAAAAGTTTCCGGTTAAAAAATTCAACAATCTTTTTGTGGCGACAATGACGCCCTACGATAAAAACATAAGTGCGGTAGTCGTCTTTCCCAACGAACCCATTGCCAATTGCTTGGGCAAAGTTTTGGCGGATAAAGGAAAAAACCAAATAAGAATAACCGAAACCCAAAAATACCCCCATATCACTTATTTTTTTAACGGACTGGAAGAAAAGCTGTTTCTGAATGAATACCGCGTCTTAATCCCCTCAAGGCCCATCGCAAGGCAAGACACGCATCCGGAAATGATGGCGGCGGAGATAGCCAGCCGGGCCGTTGAGTCTATAATGGAAGACGCTTTTGACTTTGTGCTTCTAAATTTCGCCAATCCCGACATTATCGCCCACACCGGAAATTACGACGCCTGCGTCAAAGCGGTAAAAACTATAGACGAACAAATCGGCAAAATCATAAAAACCGTTTTGGAAACCGATGCAACTCTGATTATTACCTCCGACCACGGCAACATGGAAAAGGTGGTAGACGAAAAAACGGGTAATATTGAAACAAAGCACAACGCTAGCCCGGTGCCGATTTACTTGGTTGCAAAAAAATTCATGCGTCCCAGAACC
This sequence comes from Spirochaetia bacterium, assembly GCA_007279775.1. Lineage (GTDB taxonomy): Bacteria > Patescibacteriota > Minisyncoccia > UBA6257 > UBA9933 > QYPD01. The sequence continues at coordinate 5,835 of QYPD01000030.1, forward strand.
GAAGAAGAAATTCTCCGGTCAAAAAAAGAAAACATCGGCATTTTAGCCGATGTCGCGCCGACTATCTTAGAATTGATGAATATTCCCCAGCCCGCAGAAATGACGGGGCAGAGTCTCTTGAAATTTTTGCAATAGCAAAAAATTTCAAATGTAAAATTTAAAAATCAAAAATCAAAATTATTTTAATTCGCTCGGCGTCTCATTAATAAATTTCTTCATTTTGATATTTACATTTTGAATTTCCAGCATTCTTTGATATTTCGCCATTCTTTCCGACGCCGATGGGGCGCCGGCTTTTATTCCAAAAGCTCTAATTCCTACTGCTAAATCCGCTATAAAATTATCCATCGTTTCACCGCTCCTGTGCGAAACAACCGCCTGCCAATTATTTTCGTATGCCAGCTTGATGACATTTATGGTCTCCGTTAAAGTTCCAATTTGATTCGGTTTTATTAAAATCGCGTTGCCGGATTTTTTCTCAATTGCGGTTTTGAGCCTTTCAAAATCCGTAGTCGTCAAATCATCGGTTATTACTAACACGGACTTGTACTGACTTAACACTGACTTCTGTGGACTACTTTCCGCGTTAGTCCGTGTATAGTCCGTATTAGTCAGTGCCGTGAGCGAAGCGAACGAGTCAAAAGCTTCTTCATAAAAAGGGTCTTCAATCGAAGAAACTCCGTACGCTTCAATTATTTTCAAATAAAAGTTGTTTAATTCCTCCGCTGAACATTCTTTGCCTCCTAAAACATAAACTCCTCCTTGTTTGTCGTTTGTAGTTTGTAATTTATAGAATTGTGTCGCCGCGGCGTCCAAACCAATTTTTAGCGGATAACTATATTTGACAATTAAATCCGCCAAAATTTCAATCGCTTCTTCATTACTTTTAAAAGGGCAAGAAAACCCCGCTTCATCGCCGAGCATAACGTTCTCTTTGCCGAATTTATTTTCAAGAAATTCCCTAAGTTTTCTATAAAATTCCTGTCCCAAATCCAAGGCCATTCTGAAATCCTGCGTATCGGGAATAATTTGAAATTCCTGAAAATCCAATTTTGACTTCGGATGCGTGGCATGCGCCCCGCCGTTTATGACATTGAAAAATGGCCTAGGAAGATTTGAGATTTGAGATTTGAGATTTAAGATTTCTTTTATATATTGAAACAATTCCTTATTTTCGTTTTTCGCTTTTAATCGCGCGAAAGCTAAAGACAAGACCAAAGTTAAATTTCCGCCGAGATTACCCTTATTTGGAGTACCGTCCAAAGAAATTAAAAAATTGTCAAATTCTTCCTGTGAACTAAAATCTTTTTCTAAAATTTTGCTTTTTATTTCTTCAAATTTTTCTACGGCCATTTTGGGTTCTAAAACAAACGCCTCATGCGCTCCCCGGCTTTTTCCGCTCGGCGCCGAAGCCGAGACCGATATCCGTGTTAATCTGTTTTCCAATCCGTGCGAATCCGTGTATAGCTTCGCTTCCAAGGTATCTTTCCCGCGCGAATCTTTTATTATTTTTATGCTGGCGTCAAAAATTTTCATTTTAGATGATTTTATTATTAATCAAAAAATCTTTTACTATTTCAAAAATTTTCTGATGGCCTTCGGAATTTGGATGCAAACCATCTTCTGATAAATTTTCGTTCCCTTTTAATCGTTCAAAAACTTCAACAAATGAAAGATTATTTTCCTCGCAAACTTTTTTTATAATTCCATCGTATTTTTGAATATATTCATTTTTATAAAATTTATCAGTGTTCCACGGAATTGGCGTTGTTTTTGACTCTTCAACCGGCGTTAAACCGATAAAAACTATTTTTTCAGAAAA
>QYPD01000036.1 GCA_007279775.1 Spirochaetia bacterium
AATCACGATTTATCGTGATTGAGTTAAAGTAGTGTTACTGGGTATGAACTTAAACAGAAAACAATTTATTACAGAAGTAGCGGGCAGGACTTTAACGCTTGAAACTTCGGATTTGGCCGGTCAGGCGAACGCCGCGGTTTTGGGCACTTACGGCGACACGTCGGTTTTAGTTGCCGTTACCATGGGCAAGGAAGAAAGAAACACCGACTATTTTCCCTTAACGGTTGATTATGAGGAAAGATTTTATGCCGCCGGAAAAATCCTTGGCAGCAGATTTATAAGACGTGAAGGCAGGCCTTCAGAAGAAGCGGTTTTGTCGGGTAGATTAATAGATAGAACATTGCGCCCGCTTTTCGACCAAAGACTCCGCAGAGACGTTCAAGTCGTCATTACAATTTTATCTTATGACGAAGAAAACGACGCCGACTTTATAGGTTTAATAACGGCTTCGGCCGCTTTGGCGATTTCGGATATTCCGTGGAACGGTCCGGTGGCGGGAACGCGACTTGCGCGCTTTAAAGACGGCAAAACAGAAATCAATCCTTTGAATTCTAGCCTTAAAGAAAAAGAAAATATTGCGTTTGAAGCTTTTGTCTCGGGAGCTTACGATAAAATAAATATGATAGAGCTTGCCGGCAACGAAACGCAAGAAAAAGAAGTTATTGAATCTTTCAAAATCGCCCACGAGGAAATGAAAAAGCTTATCGCTTTCCAAAAAGACGTGGTTTCAAAAATCGGCAAGCAAAAAATTGAATTCAAATTTGATGATTTGTCGGAATTGAAGGGCAAGGTAAGAGAATTTTTGAAAGGCAAGCTCGAGGAGGCGGTTTATGTTTCCGCAAAAACCGAAAGACAAAATAATTTGGATTCTCTTAAAAAAGATTTGAAAGTTAATTTGGCCGAGGGCGGAGTTGAGGATTCTTTTATCGGCAAAGTAGACGCGATATTCGAAGGAGAATTAGACATACTTGTTCACGCCAAACTTTTACAAGAAGGGAAAAGACCCGATGGCAGGAAAAACGACGAGCTTCGGCCGCTTTACGGCGAAGTGGGTTTATTCAGACGTCTTCATGGTTCAGCGCTTTTCCAAAGGGGTGATACTCAATCTTTGGCAGTGGTTACGTTGGCTCCTCCGGGATCGGAACAGCTTGTTGAGAGTATGGAGCTTTCTTATAAGCGCAGATTTATGCTTCATTACAATTTTCCGCCTTATTCAACCGGCGAAACCGGAAGATTAGGCGGTCCGGGCAGGCGTGAAATAGGACATGGCGCTTTGGCGGAAAAAGCTTTGCGTTCAATGCTCCCTTCACAAGATGAATTCCCTTATACAATTCGGGTGGTTTCGGAAATTCTTTCATCAAATGGTTCGTCTTCAATGGCAACAACTTGCGCTTCATCTTTGGCTTTAATGGACGCGGGCGTACCAATTAAAAAACCGGTTGCCGGAATAGCGATGGGCCTAATGAGCGACAAAGAAAAATACAAAATTCTTACCGATATCCAGGGCCCGGAAGACCACTATGGAGATATGGATTGTAAGATTGCTGGAACAACAGAAGGCATTACCGCCATTCAAATGGACGTTAAAATAGAAGGCGTTACTGCTGATGTGTTGGGAGAAGTTTTTGAGCAATCTAAAAAAGCCCGGCTGGAAATTTTGGGCGTTATGAAATCCGTAATTGAAAAACCAAGAGCCGAAACTTCGGCTTACGCGCCGAGCATTATCTCAATGCAAATTGACCCGGAGCAAATCGGCGAAGTAATCGGTCCGGGAGGAAAGGTGATAAATGGCATAATCAGTTCGACCGGAGCTTTGAGTATTGACGTTGAACAAACCGGAAAAGTTTTTGTTGCCGGCGCGACAAAAGAAATCGCCAAGGCGGCGGCCAAGCAAATAGAAATTATTACGCATCAATTTCAAATCGGAGAAATAGTTGAAGGCGAAATAATAAAAATTATGGAATTCGGCGCAATCGTAGGTTTGGGCGGCGGCAGAGACGGAATGATTCACGTGTCCGAGCTTAAAAATGGCTTTGTCCAAAAAGTTGAAGACGTGGTAAGGCTTGGAGATGTTGTTAGGGTGAAAGTGGTGAAGGTTGAAAACGGAAGAATCGGATTGTCGCTGAAAGCGATGGGAGGAGGGAAAGAATAAGAAATAAGGTATAAGGCATAAGAATAAAAAATTCCGTTTCGTGCGGGATTTTTTATTTATTAATCTTTCAATATGTTTATGGTATAATTTATCTATTATTGAAATGAAATCAAATGCTTTTACATTGATAGAGCTCGTCATCGTCATCGCAATATTGGCTATTCTGGCGGCTGTGATAGTCATTGTCATCAATCCGGCTGAGTATATGAAATCAGCCAGAGATTCAACCAGAATGTCGGACCTTCAAGTAGTCCACAAATCAATTGGCTTTTATCAAGCTGACGGTGGCACGACAATGGGTTCGGCAAACACGGTATACGTTTCCATATCCGATTCTTCATCAACCTGCGCCAATCTTGGCCTTCCAACTCTTCCAACAGGTTGGAGCTACGCTTGCGTTACGGAAATCAATCTTCGAAAAACAGACGGTACGGGCTGGATTCCGGTTCCGTTTTCAAACATATCTTTCGGCAATACAATATCTTCGCTGCCGACAGACCCGACAAATACAACATCAACGGGAAATTACTATTCATACGTAACCGGAGGCAGTTGGAAGCTCAAAGCCCAGTTTGAATCTTCAAAAAATCTTTCAATGGCGGTTAAAGACGGAGGCCCTTCGGTCAATTCTTATGAACTTGGTTCAGACCTCGCTCTTGGTCCCATAATTTTTCCCGATAATTGGATAAAAGTTCCGGGCAACAGCTCTTTTGGAACTTCAGATTTCTGGGTTATGAAATATGAAGCCAAGTGTGTTGATTCAACCACAAATACGCCCTTAACAACTCCTGATACCGGTTACAATACATACAGTAATTCCACCACGGCCTGCACGGGAACGAAATATCCCGCTTCCGCCGTGAACGGCTATCCAATTGCCAATATCTCCCACAATACCGCTTTAACTTATTGCCAAAACATCGGCGCCCATCTTCTAACAAATGACGAGTGGATGACAATTGCCAGAAACGCTGAGCAAGTAAACTCTAATTGGTCAACTTTCGTAGGTTCGGGTTATCTTTATTCTGGACATAACGACAGCACGCCTTATGTCGCCCTCCAAGCCGACAAAGACGACACTCAAGGATACTCCGGCACGGGCAATTCCACGGGCAACCAAAGAAGAACTCTTACTCTTTCAAACGGCAGTGTTATTTGGGACTTGGCGGGCAATGTCTGGGAGCATGTTCAAAGAAGCGTTAATAATGTCGGCGACCTCACAAATGTATTCAATCCTTTGCCCGCTTGTTCGGATGCCGTTGATAATTGGGGCTGGTGCCAATATGGGAACACGACCGCGCCTTATGTTTCAAGTTGGACAGCGGATGTCGTTAGAAATAGCGTTGGTTCGTCAAACACTGATTGGAATTCTACTCAAGGCGTTGGGCAAGTCTATACATGGAAAAACGGGACAAGTAAATCAACAACTGTCTTCCTCCGCGGCGGCAATTGGAGCGTTGGGTCTCCCGCCGGGGCATTCGCACTGCACTTGTATTGAGACACGGGCAATACGAACGGCACTGTCGGGTTTCGGTGCGCCCGCTGAAGGGGTTTTCAGTAGTTAATCTAAAATCTAATGTCTAAGGAATCTAACGTCGTTTTGTCGCTATGCCAATAGAAAATCTTATAGTATTTCAGAAAACCTACGATTTTTTTATTTGGCAAAAAGCGGTTATCAGGCATCTCGCGAAAGTCCATAAATATAGCATTGGAATACAGTTGGAAAACGAAACGTTGAATTTGTTAAAACAAATTGTAAGGGCGAATTTATCCAGAAATAATAAAAACGAAGAAATTATTGAATGTTTGGCGATATTGGAAATAATTAAAATTTTGATAAGAGCGGGGCATGAATTAAATAGGGAAGGCGGAATAAGCACGGCGCATTATCAAGTCGCCTCCGAAAAACTTGTTGAAATGGGAAAATTATTGGGAGCATGGTGGAAAAAGTTTTAAATATGCCGATGTTTTTATATGTTTTTAACAAGAAAATATCGGAGGGATAGAATCAATAAATAAAGCCGTGTCTTCATCCGCGGCGGCAATTGGAACAATGGGTCTAACGCCGGAGCATTCACACTGAACTTGAATTGAGACACGGGCAATACGAACAACAATGTCGGGTTTCGGTGCGCCCGCTTCAGTGATTTTTCTTTGCCTGAATCTTTTTTTATTTTTATTTCAAAAATAAAAAAAGAGCGAGCTTGAAAACCCCAGATTTTATTCCTTCTTCGGTAATTCCGCCTTGCGGGGTGAAAGAGAAAATACAAATCCGTTTCCTCGCGCCGTCGCTTAATTAATTAAGCCCCGGCGCGGGGTAAGAGGATTTTTTTATTATGTTTGTCAGAATAGCTTCTTTTGAAAATCTTTACAGCGCTTATCTCGGAGCGCGGAAATGCAAACGCTATCGCGCTTCCGTTTTGAGGTTTGGCTGCCGCTTGGAAGAAAATTTGCTCGCATTGCGGCGCGAGCTTTTAGATAAAACATATAAACATGGCGGGTATCGTGAATTTATAGTCGCCGATTCTAAAAAACGCCTTATCAAAGCGCCATTATTTCGCGACCGCGTGGTTCATCACGCAATTTGTAATATTATTGAGCCGATTTTCGAAAAAAGTTTAATATACGATTCTTACGCTTGCCGTAAAGGGAAGGGAACGCACGCGGCGGTGAAAAGGCTTGAAAATTTTATCAAATCTTTGAATGCGGGCCCGAGAGAGAGAGAGAGAGAGAGAGAGAGAGAGAGAGAGAGAGAGAGAGAGAGAGACGGGCCGCGCGAACTCCGTTAGATATCCACGGGGCGCGTCATCTAACGGGGCAGGTTTATTGCTTAAAGTGCGACATCTCCAAGTATTTTGATAACGTGAACCACGAAATACTTTTGGAATTGTTGGAAAAGAAAATCAAAGATGAGAATGTTTTGTGGCTGCTTCGCGAAGTGATTAATAGTAATCCGCGGGGAATTCCAATAGGCAACCTTACCAGCCAGCTATTCGCCAATATTTATTTAAACGAACTGGACCATTTTATAAAGCGAGTTTTGCGGGAAAGGTATTATGCCCGTTATATGGACGATTTTTTGATTTTGGGCAATGATAAAAGCCGTCTTCGCGGCGATAAAGAAAAAATCAAAAAATTTCTGGCGGAACGGCTTAAATTGGAACTGCATCCGAAAAAGGCGGAAATTTTTCCGATAAATATGGGCATTGATTTTTTGGGATATGTTTTGCGCGGCGGAAAACGCTTTTTGCGAAAATCCACGGTTAGGCGATTTATGAGAAGAAAGCACAGTAATAACGCGTTGATTTCATGGCGCGGATACGCAAAATTCGCGGATTCATACAAATTAATGAAAAAGCTTGGGTTAAACCATAAATAAAACCCCCCGCTTACAGCGGGGTTTTTTACTTAAGTAATTTAGAAAGCCTGGATTTCATTCTGGAAGCCTTATTTTTCTTTATTAATTTGGACTTGGCGGTTTTATCAAATTTTCTATAAACGCTTGAAAGGTATTCTTTGGCTTTGTCTTTTTCTCCCGAGGCTATCAGTTTTTTGTATTGCTTAACAACCGTTCTTAGTTCGGTTTTCTTTTTGACGTTTGCTTTGCGCCGGCGGATATTTTGCCGCAGAGCTTTTTTCGCTGATTGAATTATTGGCATAAGAGAATTTTATCTTTTCTTATTTGCTCTGTCAACTAGAATGTCTTAAAATGAGTTAAATATGATTTATTCAATTTCGGGAAAATTAATTGCCAAAACCCGCCAATTTGCGGCGGTTGATATTATGGGTTTGGGCATTAAAGTTTTAGTAACCCAAAAAACTTTTCAAAAATTGCCCAAAATAGGGGAAAAGGTAAACCTTCTTTGTTATTTTTATAGCTCGCAGAACGGTTTTGAGCTTTACGGATTTTTCGATGAAAAAGAGCGCGATGTTTTTGAAATGCTTAATTCTATAAACGGCATCGGGCCGAAAGCGGCTTTGAAGATTTTGTCCGAAATGAAAGCGGAAAATCTTTTAAGCGCCATCAGCCGCGGCAAGAGCGAGATTCTAACGAAAACCGCCGGAATCGGCGCTAAAAAAGCCAACAGGATAATTTTGGAATTGAGCGATAAAATAAAAAATCAAAAGTTTTCGGATTCAGACGATAATTTTGAAATTGATTTGGAACTTGAAGAAGTTTTGAAAACTTTAGGTTATAAACAAAAACAAATTCGCGAAGCGGCCGAAAAAATTTCTCCGAAAATAAAAACTTTACAGGAAAGATTGAAGGCCGCGCTCAAGATATTAAGCGGGAGATAAATGGAACAAATTTTACGCATAATTAAAAAAATAATCCCGGCGAAAATTTTCGGGCTAGTGCAGCCGGTATATCATTTTTGCCTGGCGTATTTTGGCGCGCTGGCTTACGGCTTTCCTTCCCGCCTTCGCCGAAGCTTCGGCGGGCAAGCAAAAAAAATGTTTGTCGTGGGCGTCACGGGGACAAAAGGGAAAAGCACAACTTCTTATTTAATCGCCCAGATTTTGAATTCCGCCGGAATAAAAACCGGCATGGCGACAACGGTTCTTTTCAAAATCGGCGAAAAAGAATGGATAAATTCTTCAAAACAGACAATGCTCGGTAGGTTTCAACTTCAAAGATTACTGGCGAAAATGGCAAGGGAAGGCTGTAAATACGCGGTGGTTGAAACGTCTTCGGAAGGGATTTTGCAATACCGTCATGCATTTATAGATTATGACGCGGCGGTTTTTACCAACTTGTCGCCGGAGCATATTGAAAGGCATGGCAGTTTTGAAAATTACCGCGAGGCGAAAGTAAAACTGTTTGAAAAAGTGGCGAAAAAGGAAAATAGCGTGGGGGTTTATAATTTAGACGACGCGAATGTCGGTTATTTTTTAGCGCCGAAAATTCCAAATCAATATGTTTTTACCTCAAGCCTTAAATTGCCCGCAAGCGGCATCGGTAACCTTTATCAAATAACAAAAATAAAATCCAGTTCCAGCGGAACAAGTTTTTTATTAAACAACGAAGAGATAAAAATGCCGTTAATAGGGAAATTTAACATTTATAATGCCGTGGCGGCAATTTGTTTTGTTTTGTCTCAAGGCGTAGAATTTTCGGAAATTAAAAAAGCTATGACGCAGATAAAACCGCCACCCGGCAGACTGGAATTGATTAGAACAAATGGTTTTAACGTTGTAGTGGATTACGCCCACGAGCCGGCAAGTTTGGAGGCTGTTTATAAAGCAGTTATTGAATCAAAAATAAAATCTCCAAAAGGAAAAATGATTTGTTTGTTCGGTTCGCAAGGCGGAGGTAGGGACAAATGGAAAAGACAGGCGATGGGCAGGGTTGCGGCTGAATATTGTAACAAAATTATTTTAACAAACGAAGACCCGTACGATGAACCGCCGATTGAAATAATAAACCAAGTCGGCGAAGGAATTGTTGTAACCGGAGAAAAATCAAATAAGTTAGTGGTATATAAAATTATTGACCGTGAAGAAGCTATTAAAAAAGCGATTTCTCTGGCGGGAAAAGGCGACGCGGTTGTTTTAACCGGCAAGGGCGGAGAAGTCTGGATGTGCGTTAAAGACGGCAAAAAAATTCCGTGGGATGAAAAGAAAATAGTTGAAGAATCACTTGGAAATTAGCCAAATTACCAAGGCCGAAAATAGAGACAGTATTATTTGGGGAGTGTTTTTTCTTAACCATTTTTTAGAATTAGCCATTTTGTCTTGAGGAAATTTCTCTTCAAAAAAATCATCTAAAATATTTTTTAATTCTTGGGCATTCTGCAGTGTTTTAAAAGATTTATCCCGGCAAATAGAAACAGTTCCTTTTTCTTCTGAAACCGCCACTATCAGTGCGTCGGACACTTCAGATAAGCCAAGAGCCGCTCTGTGCCGGGTGCCGAAATTTCTCACCGCTCTGACGTTTTCGGCCAATGGCAGATGAGTAGCGAATTTTTTAATTTTATCTCCTTCAATAATAACGGCTCCGTCGTGGCCCGGCGAAGACGGGTCAAAAATACTCAATAGCAAAGGTTCGGAAATTCTTCCCGCAAGGTAATAGCCTCCTTCAAGATGCCGGTCGATGCTTTCCAGGCCGGGAAAAACTATTAAAGCGCCTATTTTTTTTCTGATAAAAATTTCAGCGGCGTTAACAATGGTTTTTGTTAGGTCTTCGTATAAAGGGGTTTGTTTGTTCATTAATCCTATAATGCCGGCAATTTCAAAAAATCTTCGCAGTTCTTTTTGAAAAATTATCGCCGTTATTATAAGAAAAAATCCAAAAATTGAACGGAAAATTTTTTCGGTAAGCTCAAGATTGAAGAAAATGCTTAAACTGTAAATTATAAAGAGAACAATAATTCCGGCGATAATCGGCGCGGATTTTGTTCTTTGAAAAACAACGATGGCTAAGTAAATAAGAGCCGCGACAATAAGAATATCAAAAATATCTTTTAGGCCGAAAGAGATATTATCAAATATGTTTAAGAATAAATTTGAATTCATTGAAAAAATGCTCCTTTATTGTTATTGTAATTTAAATGGGAAAAAATATCTATCTTGATTATGCTGCCGCTACATATATTGAGCCAGCGGTGCTTAAAAAAATGCAGCCGTATCTGGGCGAGTTTTTTGGCAATGCTTCGTCTTTGCATTCACTTGGCCAGATTTCCAAAAATGCCATTGAAAAAGCGAGGTGCGAAACCGCCGGAATCTTGGGCGTTTTACCCGAAGAAATTATTTTCACTGGTTCGGGAACGGAATCGGCGAATTTGGCGATTTTCGGAATCGCCCGGGCGTACAAAAAATTCGGCAATCATATAATCGTTTCAAAAATAGAGCATAAGGCGGTTTTAGAATCGGCAAAGGCGCTTGAAAAAAAAGGCTTTAAAATAACTTATTTGAATGTTGATAAAAATGGGATAGTTAAATTGGATGAATTAAAAAAAGCTTTAAATGAAAAAACGATTCTGGTTTCAATAATGTATGCCAATAATGAAATTGGAACAATCCAGCCGATTAAAGAAATCTCGGAAATTATCAAAGAATATCGGAGGGAAAAATTGAAAATTGAAAATTGGAAATTGAAAATTAATGAAATGCTCCCTGCATTTCATTGTGATGCTTGCCAAGCTGCCGGTGCTTTGCTGTTAGATGTAAAAAAGCTTGACGTTGATGCTCTTACTTTGAACGGCTCAAAAATTTACGGGCCAAAAGGAGTAGGTTGTCTTTATTTGAAAAAGGGCATAAAAGTAGAGCCGATAATTATTGGTGGCGGACAGGAGAATAATTTAAGGGCGGGTACGGAAAACCCAGCCTTGATTGTCGGGTTCGTCGAGGCGTTGAAGTTGACTGAAAAAATGAGAATAAAAGAAAGCCGTCGGCTCACGGCTTTGCGCGATTATTTCATAGAAAATATTTTAAAATCCGTTAAGGATTGCCAATTGAACGGTGATGTCAAAAAGAGATTACCCAATAATGTTAACCTTTTGTTTCCGGGCGTTGAGGGCGAGGCATTAGTTTTGCGTTTAGACCTTCACGGAATTTATGCGTCAACCGGTTCCGCCTGTACTTCTTCGGATTTTACGGCCTCGCACGTTTTATTAGCTTTGGGAATAAAAAAAGAGCTGATTTACAGCTCTTTACGGCTGACTCTTGGAAGAAAAACAACAAAAAAAGATTTGGATTATGTTTTGAAAATTTTGGTTTGCGAAGTTGAAGATTTGCGAAAAATGTCGGCGGTGAAATAAAAAAGGGACAAGGATAATCTTGGTAGATATCCCTGCCCCGCGCGATAATGCGCTAATTTCTTCCGATGATAATTGACCGTTTTCCCGGAGGGAGGGGCGGGAGAGGCTTGAATATAGGCTTGGGCTTGGACATAGATTCGCTGATCACATGACCTGTTCCCTCTTGCTCGGGCGGCTCATCGCAGTTGCCGCAGATGCCTCCTCGCTCGGGGATGGCCGCGCCGCATTTCGGGCAGCAATAACAGTTACGGGTGTATGTAAACTTTTCGGTCATGGCGTCCTCCTATACAATAAAAGTTCATTTTTCGCCCCCATGGTTTTTGGGGCCGGGTCGCGATCCGATAAATCAAGAAAGCGATTCCCGTCATGCCCGCGAACATGGCAATGACCACTATCACAGAGAACACCGCCATCGAGAATGACGGCGGTTCAATCCCGGCGATTCCGTCGAATGTGCCGATGCGATGTATTGCCATGGACATCAACACGCTCACAACAAAGATTATCCCTGCCGCGCAAAACATGAATTTTTTTCTCCTTGCCATATATCCTCCTTATTCTTAGGATTATTTTCCTTATTCCCCTTTTAATATTGCTGAATATAATATAGCACATTTTTTCAATTTTGTAAAGCCCGCAAAAATGTGTCTATTTTCAAGTAAATTTGCTATAATTTACGCATGAAACTTAAATTTTGCGGCGGGGCGAAAAGCGTTACCGGCGCCAACTATTTATTAGACGATAGCGTGCTTGTCGATTGCGGGCTTAACCAAGGTTCCAGTTTTTTGGAAAAAATAAATTTTGAGCCTTTTACGTATGACCCGAAGACTATCAAGGCGGTTTTAATCACCCACGCCCATATAGACCACATCGGCCGTTTGCCCCAGCTTTACAAAGCCGGTTTCCGCGGAGATATTTTTTCAACTCCGCCGACCAAAGATTTTGCCGAAGAGCTTTTGTTTGATTCTGAAAATGTTTTGAGTAAAGAAGCCCACGATAAAAATAAAGATCCGATTTATAACATTGAAGATGTTAGGAATGTGATGCGTTTGTGGAAGAAAGTGGATTATCACGAGAAGTTTAAAATCAGTACGCCAGCCGGCGAATTGGAAATTGAGTTTTTCGACGCCGGCCACATTCTCGGTTCAAGCGTTATTTCGGTTTCTTCCGGCGGAAAACGGATTATTTTTTCCGGCGACTTGGGCAATTCGCCCGCGCCGTTCATTAAAGATGCGGAAGCAATAGAAAGCGCGGATTACGTTTTGATAGAGTCGGCTTACGGCGACCGGTTGCACGAAAATCTTGAAGCAAGGAAAGAAATGCTTGAAGATTTCATTGAAGAAATCACCAAGGCGGGCGGGACTTTAATGATTCCAGCTTTTGCCATGGAACGCACTCAAGAACTTTTATTTGAATTAAACGACTTGGTTGAAAACGGCCGTATTCCCAAAGCGCCGGTTTTCGTGGACAGCCCTTTGGCTATTAAACTCACCTCGGTTTACAGAAAATACTCTCAAGATACTGAATATTTCCGTGAAGAAGCAATTGAGCTTTTAAAAAAAGGCGACGCAATTTTCAATTTTCCCGGTTTGAAAACTACTCTTACGACCGAGCAATCAAAAGAGATAAACAACGTTCCTCCGCCGAAAATAATCATCGCCGGCTCCGGAATGTCGCAGGGCGGAAGAATTTTGCACCATGAAATGCGTTATCTGCCCGACCCCAAAAGTGCGATTTTATTCATCGGCTATCAGGTTAACGGTTCTTTGGGAAGGCGGATTTTAAACGGAGAAAAATGGGTAAAAATTTTCGGCGAAGAAATTCCGGTAAAATGTAAAGTAAAATCAATTGCCGGATATTCGGCGCACGCCGACCAAAGACAGCTTCTGGACTGGCTCCGGCCCATGCGCCTTAGCGCGAAAAAAGTTTTTATCGTCCAGGGCGAAGAAGAGGGTATGTCGGTTTTAGCGCAAAAAATAAAAGACGAATTGGCGCTTAAAGCGGTTATTCCTTCAACGGGAGAGGAATTTGTGCTATAATAGAAGCAATCCGAAAATTAACACATCCGGATCTACAAATAAATCCGAATAACTACAAAAAGTATTCGTAGCCGTTCGGAAATTCGGATGAATTCGTAGATTGGGATTACATTTATGAATAATTATCCTAAATTTAAAATTTGCGTTTCCGGAGCGGCGGAAACGGATATGTGTGGCGAATCGGCTTTTGGAAAAGCCGAAGAGTTGGGAAAAGAAATAATAAAACAGGACTGCGTTTTAGTTAACGGCGCCACAACAGGATTTCCATATTGGGCGGCCAAGGGCGCGAAAAGCGTTGATGGAATAGTAGTCGGCATTTCTCCGGCCTATTGCGAAAAAGAACACGTGGAGGAATACAAGTTGCCGATTGACTACCAGAATTTGATTATTTACACAGGCTTTGGATATTCCGGCAGAAATTTGCTTTTGACGCGTTCGGCGGACGCGGTTGTCGTAGGTTGTGGCAGAATGGGAACAATAAGTGAATTCACAATCGCTTTTGAAGATAAAAAGCCGATAGGAATTTTAACCGGCGAGTGGGAAACCGATGAGCTGCTTAAAGAAATAATACAAAAATCCCACCGCGCGGAAGAAATGAAAGACAAAATAGTTTTTTCCAGTGACCCGAAAGAATTAATTTCAAAAGTCGTTGAATTGATAAAAAAAGAGAAAACCCGGTAGTAGACCGAGCGCGGCAACGCCAGTTCGTCCAGTAGTAGAGCGCTACGCTCTCACTACCGGACGATGCGCTCGGCTCACTACCGGGAAAGGTCGGTAAAAAGCAATCCGAAACTACAAATTACATCCGAATCTACAAACAAATTCGAATAACTACAAAAAGTATTCGTAGCCATTCGAAAATTCGGATAAATTCGTAGATTAGGATTATACTTATGGAGAAAAAGCCAATAGGCGAAGTTACTCATTATTACGATAAAATCGGCGTGGCGGTCGTAAGATTTTTTAAAGCCGTGAAAGTCGGCGACAGCATTCAATTTAAGGGCACGCATACTGATTTTAGCCAAACAATCAGCTCAATGCAATACGATCATAAAAGCATTGAAAGCGCCAAGAAAGGTGAGGAAGTTGGAATGAAAGTGGATGAACATGTTAAAGAAGGAGACAAAGTTTTTGAGGCGTAATTAAACCCCAAACTACCGGCTACGAAAAAATAAAGCGAAAACAATTCGCGGCTTGTAGTTTGTTGTGTATTTTTAAACAAACCTTTTTCTCACCAGCGGTTTTCCGCTCGGATAAATTGTATTCGCTTAAAGTAAAAAACCGACGGAAAATCTGCGAATTCAACCCCCGCCTGCGGCGGGGGGATTCAGACAGCGCGATTTTCCCGGTTTTTCGCTTCTCGCTTATCAATTTATAACCTCGCTCCAAAACGCTGGCTAAAGAAAAGGTTTGTTTTTTAGATATAAATAAAGCGTATTGTTTCTTTTGAACCATTGCGTAGGCGAAACTATAAATAAATGAGCTGAGCGATTATTATTTATTTATGCCGGAGCACGGTGAAAGAGAAACAATACGCGGCACTAATTTTTCTGTTATAATAAAGTAATGTGCGAGAAACTTTTTACACCGGCGTGGTTATTGGCTGGAGCGATTATAGGCGCGGGTATTTTTGCCCTACCTTTTGTTTTTGAAAAAGCTGGAACATTAACGGGCTTAATTTATTTGGCGGTTTTTGGATTTGTTTTTGTTCTACTCCATTTAATGTACGCCGATATCATTGCTAAAACCGATTTGTCCGACGGAATTTTGGCAAATACCGAGAGTAAGCATTATTTCTCCGGCTACGCAAAAATTTATTTTGGCAAATTCGGTTTTTGGTTGGCGGTTTTTTCTTCCGTCTTCGGACTATTTTTAACATTAATTGCCTATCTCGCCCTTTCGTCGAGTTTTTTCAATCTTATTTTCCCTGGCGGTTTTAGTGCTTTAAACGTCATTGTTTTTTGGTTTTTGGGTTCAGCGGCGATTTTTTTGGAAATTCGCAAAATGTCTTTTTTAGAACTTTTTATCACTTCGGGTGTTATTTTTATTTCAATTTTGATTTTTGTTTTTGGTGTCGCCGGTTTTGATAAAATAATTTCAATGCCCGTTTTTAATCTCAAAAATTTCTTTCTCCCATATGGAGTAATTTTGTTCGCTTTAAGCGGGCGCGTGGCGATTCCGGCGGTAATCAATTATTTCAAAAAAACAAACCAGCCGGTTTCCGGCGCGGGGAAATCAATTATTTTAGGCACTTTAATTCCGGCATTAGTTTACGTCTTATTTATCTTCGGCGTTTTGGGGCTTTCAAGGGTTGTTTCCGAAGACGCGGTTTCGGGTTTGGTCGGCGTCGCGAGTCCGTTTGTTTTGTCGCTTATCGGGATTTTTGCCCTGGTTTCTTTGTGGGATTCGTATTTTATCGTCGGCATGGATGTCAAAAATTCTTTGAGATGCGATTTGAAATTTCCCAAAATAATTGCTGGCGTCGCGGTTGTTGTTCTGCCTGTGTTTTTTTATTTTTTTGGGTTGCGAAAATTTTTGGAACTTGCGGGTCTCATCGGCGGCGTGTTTATCGCTTTTGAAGGGGCTTTTATTTGTTTGATGTGGTTGAAATCCTTAAAAAGAAAAACTGGAAGGGTCTTTCTTAAAAATTTAAGTCCGGTTTTCGCTTATATTTTAATCCTTGTTTTTATCGGCGGATTGGTTTATGAATTAATATATTAGTCCCTGTAGCTCAGCGGATTAGAGCGCTTCCCTCCGAAGGAAGAGGCCAGAGGTTCGAATCCTCTTAGGGACACGTAGTGAGATTCCCTGCCTGCCGCCTGCCTGCCGGTAGGCAGGGCAGGCAGGCCTGTCCGCCTCTGGCGGGCTGTCCGAGGGCACATGGGCGCTTAGTTTAATGGTAAAACGTCTCGTTTACACCGAGAAGACCAGGGGTCCGATTCCCTTAGCGCCCACAAGCTACTACGTGAAAAATTAAAATTAATAATATGCAAAAAGAAATAGCCAAATTTTTGTTAAAAATAAAAAAAGGACTTTTGATGGCACTAAAAGACAATCTCTACGGTATTTATGTTTTCGGCTCTTTAACATATGGTAGTTTTAGGCCTAAAAGTAGCGATATAGATTGTATGATAGTGACAAATAAAATTTTGAATAACAAAGAATTTAACTCGCTTAGAAAATGTTACGTAAAATTATTAAAAGAAAACAACCAACTGACAAAACGATTGGAAATGTCTTATGCGGTTAAAAACAATTTACTTTCTAACCGCGTGGCAAAAAACCCTAAATTTTATAATGGCAAGCTTAATAAAGAAGCAGATTCAGATGCCAATAACCCAATTGCCTGGCTCAATATAAAACAAACAGGTATAACAGTTTACGGTCCTCATCCCGAAAAGTTTGTACCAGATATAGGGCGGGATACTATCCGGCGCGCCCTAAAAACAGAGTTTGATTATATTAATCAACGGCCAGGAAAATACCTCAAAGAAGATTGGAGCAAGGTATATGTAATTTTAACTTTTTGTCGCATACTCTATACCCTAAAAACCGGAAAAATTAAATCAAAACACTCAGCGGCTGAGTGGTGTTTAAATAATTTACCAAAGAAATGGTATCGTCTGATTAACTCAGCAATTAAATCTCTTGTTGTCGCGGTTGATTGGAAACGTTTATGTCATCCAGCGCACGGAATTAATGAGCAATCATTAGGCGAAATAAAGGATTTTAGTAAATATGTTTCATCGCAGTTAAATAAAAAAGTTAATTTTTGATATGGCAAAATTTATCGCAGACTTACATATCCATTCAAAATATTCCCGCGCGACATCCAAAGATATGGACTTGGAAGAACTTGACCGTTGGGCGGATGACAAGGGAATTTCGGTAATGGCGACCGGCGATTTTACTCATCCGCAATGGCTTGCCGAGCTTAAAGAAAAATTAGAGCCTGCGGAGCCCGGGCTTTTTAAATTAAAACAGGAATATAAAAGACCGACCATAAAAGGAAATCTGGCGGACACAAGATTTTTTTTGAGCGCGGAAGTTTCAAGTATCTATTCTCGGCAATCTCCGTCTACAGGCGAAAAAAGAGTTTACAGGGTTCATAATTTGATTTTCGCTCCCGATTTTGAAACCGTTGAAAAAATTAATGTGCAGCTTGGCTGGATAGGTAATTTGAAATCCGACGGCCGGCCGATTTTGGGGCTTGATTGCCGCGAACTAGCAAAAATTGTTTTCAACGCCAATCCTTTGGCGGCGATAATTCCGGCGCACGCATGGACTCCGTGGTTTTCCATTTTCGGCTCAATGTCGGGATTTGATTCAATAGAAGAATGTTTTGGCGAATATTCCAAAAATATTTTTGCTCTTGAAACCGGCCTTTCGAGCGATCCGGCGATGAACTGGCGTCTTTCAAAATTGGATAACGTCGCTTTGATTTCCAATTCCGATTCTCATTCGGCTCCAAGAATCGGCAGAGAAGCGAACATTTTTGATACTGAATTATCGTACAATGGGATTATCGAGGCTATAAAATCCGGATCGCCTAATCAGCGTAAGTCGGCTTTAAATCAGCGTAAATCAGCGTTTGTCGCGACAATAGAATTTTTTCCCGAAGAAGGCAGGTACCATTTTGACGGTCACAGGGCTTGCGGCGTTGTTTTTTCGCCCGAAGAAACAAAAAAACATAACGGAATTTGCCCGAAATGCGGAAAAAAACTGATAATTGGCGTGATGAACAGAGTTGAAAAATTGGCCGACAGGCCGGAAATAAAATTTGAACAAGAAAAATTTTACAACACCTACGACGGCAGAGTTCCTTATTATAGCTTGATTCCGCTTGACGAAATTATCGCCGAGGTTTATGGTATGGGAGTTGCCGCTAAAAAAGTTAAAGAAGAATACGTAAAATTGATTAAGGCATTCGGCTCGGAACTAAAAATTTTAATTGATTTGAGCGCTGAAGAATTAAAAACCGTTGCCGATGAAAAAGTCGTAAAAGGAATTATGGCGGTTCGTGAAAAGAAATTGAAAATAGAGCCTGGCTTTGACGGCGAATACGGCAAAGTAAAAATTTTCAGCGAAGAAGAAAAAGAAGATTTAAAATCACAAAAAAGACTGTTCTAATTTTACTTTATACAAAATACAAAATACTAAATACCAAATACTAAAATATGCTTTCGTATAATGAATTAAAACCTGGAATTTTTATCGTTTTAGACGGTCAGCCATTTGCGGTGCTTGAATCGGAATTTTTGCGTATGCAGCAAAGAAAGCCGGTTATGAAAACAAAAATTAAAAATTTAATTTCCGGTTCCGTAGTTGAACGCGCTTTCCAGCCGAGCGACCAAGTTGAAGAAGCGGAAATGGAAAAGTTACAAGCAAAATTTCTTTACAGTCATCGCGGCGAGCTTTGGTTTTGTGAAGCGAACGATGCAAAAAATAGGTTTCAGCTTGAGGCGGGCATAATCGCCGGAAAAGAAAACTTTTTGAAGCCGAATTTGGAAATTGAGGCGTTAAAATTTAACGGCAAAATTCTTAGCATAGAGCTTCCGGTTAAAATTGATTACAAAGTTGTTGAAGCGCCGCCCGGAATTAAGGGTGACACTGCGCAGGGTGGCACGAAAACCGTTACAATTGAAACTGGCGCCAAAATAAACACTCCTCTTTTTATAAATGAAGGCGATATTATTCGCGTAAACACCGAGAGTGGTTCCTATGTCGAAAGAGTTGAAAAAGCTTAAAAAGAAAAAAGTTTTTGTCGGAATGAGCGGCGGCGTGGACTCCAGCGTCGCGGCATTAATGCTTAAGAAAAAAGGCTACGACGTGGTCGGCGTTTTTATGCGCTGTTATGATTCAAAGGATGGCTGTTCTGAAAGAGATAGCCGCGATGCCGCCTTGGTGGCGCAAAAGCTCAAAATTCCTTTTTACGTTTGGGATTTTCGTAAACAATACGAAAAGAAAGTTATTAAATACATGATAGACGGCTACAAAAAGGGCCTGACTCCGAATCCCGACGTGATGTGCAATAAAAAAATAAAATTCGGTTTGTTTTTAGAGCGCGCGTTGAAATTCGGAGCCGATTACGTGGCAACCGGGCACTATGTTAAATTAGCGACAAGTAAAAAGCGACAAGTAAAAAGAAAACAAACTTCCTTGTCGCATGTCTCATGTCGCTTCTTGCTTTCTATCGCTAAGGACAAAAATAAAGACCAGTCATATTTTTTGTGGACTTTGACGCAGGAGCAATTAAAATACTGTTTATTCCCGATAGGCGATTATTTGAAGCCGCAAGTGAGAAAAATCGCCAAAGCCGCCGGCTTGATAACCGCAGACAAAAAAGATTCACAAGGTGTGTGCTTTTTAGGGAAAATAAAACTTGAAGATTTTTTAAAAAAATACATTCCCAAGAAAAAGGGTAAAATTCTAGATTCCGAAGGAAAAATAATCGGCGAGCATAGCGGTGTCCAGTTTTACACAATTGGGCAAAGGCACATCGGCGTGGCAAGCCGCAAATCGCAGAGTGCGGACAGCCAGCCGTTTTATGTCGCCGAGAAAAACAAGAAAACAAATACTCTTGTTCTCGCCGAAGGAAGTGAAAACCCGGCGTTGTATAAAAAAGAAGTTGAATTAATAAACGTTAATTTGTCGGATGAGAAATTAAAAGTTAAAAAATTGAAAATCCCGGTTTTGGCGCGAGTCCGCTACCGCCAGCCGTTGTTTCCTGCGTCATTGATAATTCACAATTCTTTGTTTAAATTGGTATTCGCCAAGCCCGTTAAATTCGTCGCCCCTGGCCAATCGGCGGTGTTTTACGACAAAAAAGGCGCCCTTCTCGGCGGCGGAGTGATTATTTAATAGTTGTTTTAAATCTTCTTTGACAATTTCTACGCTATAGCGTAGAAATTGTCAAAGTTAAATCTATATTAATAATAGGTAAGATTTATAGATCAAACCATTTCCTGATTTCTCGCTCTTTCGGAATTTTAGTTGTCGTAATTTGATAAACATGGCTATTCATATCAATATCAAAAACGGCGCAAAGAAATTCAATTTCCGGTAAGCAATCATATGGTGAAACCCAAACACTTTTTTGGAGCGGACATAAACCGAGCTGTTTTATTTTAAACCTAAAAGCATCACGGGCTTTTTTATGATAATCAGGAATGTCGTATATAATTACTCTCCATTTCTTGTCCCATGTCTTGGGCTTATTTAATTTTAAATTATCCAAATTATATTCTCGCGCGAATAACTTGCCTTTATGGGTAAGCTCAATTTTTATTTTCCCGTTTTTTAATTCTTTAAAGGAAACAATTTTTTTCTTTTCTAACTCTTTTAATTTTCTAGTACGGGCGTAAATTGCCTTTCTATCTTTTTCTTTAAAATAATTTTTGGCGACTTGATTTAAAAAATAAGGGGATGTTATTGAAACTAAAACAAACGCTCCGCCTAAGGCGATTTTTAAAATGGTATCTTTAGTTAACGCTATTCCTTTCCAATGCATTTTAGAATAAATAAATAGATATACTCTTTGACAAATTCTACGCTATAGCGTAG
>QYPD01000007.1 GCA_007279775.1 Spirochaetia bacterium
AGACAAAACTCGCGATAAACTCCAACAAGAAATAAAAAAATACAAAGAAAAAAAAATTGAGCGAAGTGCGAGAGTTAAGGCGTAAGACATTAAGAGGATGTTTAATATCATTGGAAAAATTTTCGGCAAGCAAAATTTTGAACCTTTAGTTAAAAAAATAAATTCTTTTGAGCCGGAATTTGAAAAACTGTCCGACGAAGAACTTAAAAACAAAAGTTTTGAATTTAAAAAACTTGTCCAAGAGGGAAAAGAACTCGGCGAAATTTTGCCCGAGTCCTTTGCTTTAATCCGCGAAGCTTCAAAAAGAGTTTTGAAGCAAAGGCATTTTGACGTTCAACTTATCGGCGGAATTATTTTACATCAAGGAAAAATTGCCGAGATGATGACTGGTGAAGGAAAAACTTTGGCGGCAACGGCTCCGGTTTATTTAAATTCTTTGACGGGCAAGGGAGTGCATGTGATTACGGTGAACGATTATTTGGCGCGTCGCGACACGGTTTGGATGGGACAAATTTATTATGCGCTTGGAATATCTGTTGGCTGTTTGATGCACGAGGCAGCTTTTATTTACGACCCGCAATATAAAAAGATTGATTCTCAAGATGATGCAAAACGTGACGAGCTTGGCTCTTTCAAGGTTTTCCAGGATTTTTTAAGGCCGGTTTCAAGAAAAGAAGCATATTTGACAGACATTGTTTACGGCACAAACCATGAGTTTGGCTTTGATTATTTGAGAGATAATTTGGCTTACGACCCAAGTCAGCAGGCTCAAAGAGGGCATTATTTCGCTATTATAGACGAGGTGGACAGCATTTTAATAGACGAGGCGAGAACTCCTTTGATTATTTCCGGCCCCGACGCAGAATCAAGCGAATATTACAAAGTTTTCGCCAGAGTGGTCAGTCGTTTGGAAAAAGATGAAGATTATATAGTTGATGAAAAAGCTAAGACCGCGAGCATAACAGATAAGGGCATAGACAGGGTTGAAGAAACATTGGGTCTGAAAGATATTTATGACCCGCAAAATTTCCGGCTGGTGCATTATTTGGAAGAATCTTTAAAAGCGAAAGCGTTGTTTCATCGCGATAAACAATATGTTGTGAAGTCCGTCCCAACCGGCGGAGGCGAAATAATAATTATTGATGAATTTACCGGGCGCATGATGTATGGTAGAAGATATTCCGGTGGGCTTCATCAGGCGATTGAAGCGAAAGAGAGAGTTCAGGTTCAGCAGGAATCGCGGACTTTCGCTCAAATTACAATCCAAAATTATTTCCGCTTATACGAAAAGATTTGTGGAATGACGGGTACGGCCCAGACTTCGGCGGAAGAGTTCCACAAAGTTTATAATTTGGAAGTTGTTAGCGTACCGCCGAATAAGCCGGTCGCGCGTAAAAATTCTTCCGACGCCATTTATAAAAATTTTGAAGCGAAATACCGGGCGATTGTTGAAGAAACGAGAGAACGGCATATGGCTGGTCAACCGGTTTTGCTGGGCACGGCTTCAATTACAAACAATGAACTTTTGTCGGGCTTGTTCAAACGCGCCGGCATTCCACATGAAACTTTAAATGCCAAGAATCACGAACGCGAAGGAGAAATTATTGCCCATGCCGGAAGGCTCGGAGCGGTAACAGTTGCTACCAACATGGCAGGCCGCGGAGTAGACATTATTTTAGGAGGAAACCCGGCGACTCCCGAACAGGCAAAAAAAGTTAGGGAATTGGGCGGTTTGCACGTTATTGGCACCGAGCGCCACGAAGCGAGAAGAATTGACAATCAGTTGCGCGGAAGAAGCGGACGTCAAGGCGATCCTGGCTCTTCGCGATTTTTCCTTTCTTTGGAGGACGATTTATTAAGGATTTTTGGCGGTGAAAGAATAAAATCGTTAATGGAAAGCTTTAATCTGCCCGAAGATCAGCCTATTGAATCTTCTTTGGTTTCGCGCGCGGTGAATGAAGCGCAAAGGAAAATAGAAGGCTTGAACTTTGATTTAAGAAAGCATTTATTGGAATACGACGATGTTTTAAACAAGCAAAGAACAGCTTTTTACAAAAAAAGGCAGGAAGTGTTAAGTGGAAAGTTAAATGCGACAAGCGACAAGGAAAAGGACAATATGGAAAGTGCGACAAGTAAAACGGAGCAAGAAAAACCATTAAACATGTCGCATTCAACATTAGCCAATACATTGATGATGCTTGATGTTTTGTGGATGAACCATTTGGAAAATCTTGAAGCGTTAAGAGAATCGGTGGGAATGCGGGCGTATGGGCAAAAAGAACCGTTGATTGAATACCGTCGTGAGAGTTACATAATGTTTAAAGAAATGATTGCGAATTTTGAAGATTGGCTTCGCCAAACACGGATAAATACGGATGAGAAAACGGATAAACACGGATTGGGTCCGGTTGAAATTGGAAATTCGAAATTGAAAATTGAAAATTCCCACCATAAGGTGGGTAGAAATGATCCTTGTCCGTGCGGAGCGAAAAAAGAAGATGGAACTCCCAAAAAATACAAACATTGTTGTGGAAAATAAAAAGATGAAAATAGTTTTTATAGCCGGGCCATATTTTGGCGATGGCGATTTCGGAAAAATTGAAAGGAATATTCGTAAGGCAGAAGAATACCAAGTTCAGTTAGCAAATAACGATATTGGATTTTTTTGTCCTCACAATCATACTGAACATTTTGAGAGGAAGGCTAAGGCAAATGAAAAATTTTACCGCGAGCTAGACATGTTGATGCTTTCTATTGTTGCCGATGCGGTTTTGGCAATTCCGGGCTGGGAAATATCAAGCGGCGCAAAGGCGGAAATTGAATGGGCAGTCGCCAATAATTTAAAAGTTTTTTATCCAAAGTCGCCAAAGGACATTAATGAGGTTATTGTGTGGGCCGGGGAAAAAATATAAAAAATGTCATAAGAGTGTAGAAATATGGAACACTTAGCAATAATGCGAAAATCTTGGGGTTTGACGGAGAAGATTTTGGACGGCCGAAAAAAGATTGAATCACGCTGGTATTTGTTGAAATATAAACCTTGGGATAATATTAAAGAAAAAGAAACAATTTACTTTAAAAACTCGGGAGAATCGGTAAGAATAAAAGCGGAGGTCAGTAAAGTAATACAATTCACAGATTTAACTCCAAAGAAAGTTAAAAAGATATTGGATAAGTATGGTAAGGATGACGGCATAGAAAAAGGAAAGATTTCCGAGTTTTTTAAAAGATTTAAAGACAAGAAATATTGTATACTTATATTTTTGAAAGATCCGCAGGAAATTAAGCCGTTTGAAATTGATAAAGCAGGATTCGGAGCAATGTCGGCATGGATTACGGTTGATAATATAGCTAAAATTAGGAAGTAAAAATAAAATGAAAAAATTATTAACGCTTTGCATAGTTCATCAACATCCGAAAGTTTTGCTTGCAATGAAAAAGCGCGGGTTCGGAGCGGGCAGGTGGAACGGGTTTGGCGGAAAAGTTTTAGAAGGAGAATCTATCGAAGAAACTGCCAAAAGGGAAATTCACGAAGAAGCGGGAATAGAAGTTAATAATTTTAATAAAGTCGGAATTATTGAATTTGAATTTCAAGGCAATCCGGAAATCCTAGAAGTTCATATTTTTCGGGCGGAAGATTTTTTAGGGGAGCCAGTCGAAAGCGAAGAAATGAAGCCACAGTGGTTTCACGTGGATGAAATCCCTTTTAATGAAATGTGGGCGGATGATGTCTATTGGTTGCCGTTATTTTTGGAAGGTAAGAAATTTAAAGGGAGATTTTTATTTGATAATTCGGATAATAACAATATTTTAAAACAAAATATCGTGGAGGTGGAAAATGTATGAAAACGGCTTGTTTTTATCTTTGTTTTTGATATAATAACAATACCCCTTGGGGTATTTTATTTCGTTTATGCCCAGTAACACTACTTCAATGTTTCACTTTTGCGTAAGTGAAAACAGAAGTTGAATTACTGGGTAAATCAATGCATTAAGCAATATTGCTTTAGGCCAATCACGATTTATCGTGATTAAGTTGAAGTAGTGTTACTGGGTATGCCTAAAAAAATCATCAAAAAAACCGCTGAAAAAGCGGAAGAAAAAGCAAAAAAAATGCCGGAATCAAACGGCGATGAGTTAAAGGCAAGCGCTTCTTACAGCGCCAAGGATATTTATGTTTTGGAAGGTTTGGAACCGGTGCGAAAAAGGCCCGGGATGTATATCGGTTCAACTGGCGTGGACGGCTTGCATCATTTGGTTTGGGAAGTTGTTGACAATAGCTTGGATGAAGCTATGGCGGGTTTCGCCAAAAACATCAGAGTTGAACTTTTACCGGAAAATAAAGTTGCGATAACCGACGACGGCAGGGGAATTCCGGTAGATATTCATCCGCAGACGAAAAAGTCCGCTCTTGAGACCGCGCTTTGTACTTTGCATGCCGGCGGAAAATTCGGCGGAGAATCTTATAAAGTTTCCGGCGGTTTGCATGGAGTTGGCGTTTCGGTCGTGAACGCGCTTTCAATCTGGATGAAAGCGGAAGTTAGCAAAGACGGCGGAGAATACATTCAAGAATACAAAATAGGCAAACCCCAATACAAAGTTAAAAAAGTCGGCGCCTCAAAAAAAACCGGAACAAAAATAACTTTCCAGCCCGACTCTTCTGTTTTCGGCAAAGTCGAATTTAATAAAAAAACGATAATTGACCATCTTCGCCAGCAGGCGTTTTTAACCAAAGGCGTGAAGATAGAAATTATCGATTGGCGCGAGGAAATTCCTTATTATTATTCTTTCTGTTTTGGAGGCGGACTTTTAGCTTTTATTAATTATTTGAACCGCTTTAACCAGCGGATTCAAGACGAACCGTTTTACGTGCATAAAACTTATGAGCATATAGAAATTGAAGCGGTTTTTATTTACAACCAAGAAATTGAAAGCCAAGAATTGAGTTTCGCGAACAATATTTATACTCCCGACGGCGGAATGCATTTAACGGGTTTTCGTTCGGCGCTCACCAGGAGTTTGAATGATTACGCCCGAAGCGGAAATTACTTAAAGAGTTCGGATGATAATTTAATAGGAGATGACATTCGCGAAGGTTTGTCGGCCATTGTTTCGGTTAAATTGCGTGAACCGCAATTTGAAGGTCAGACAAAAGCGCGTTTAGGCAATCCGCCGGCAAGAACGGCGGTTGAGGCGGTTGTCGCAGAAGCCCTTAAGGAATTCTTGGAAAAGAATTCTTCCGAGGCGCGGGCGGTTATTGAAAGGTGTTTATTAACGGCGAAAGCGAGAAAGGCGGCGAAAGCGGCGAAAGAAACGGTTTTGCGAAAAGGTATTTTGGATGGAATGACTTTGCCCGGTAAGCTTGCCGATTGTTCAAGCAAAGACGCGGAAGAATCCGAATTATTCATTGTGGAGGGAGATTCCGCTGGTGGATGTTTTAATGGAGACACAAAAATAGCCTTGGTAGACGGAAAAAATTTGAGTTTTAAAGAATTGGTAAAAGAATATCAAGAAGGCAAGAAAAATTATTGCTATACGATTAAATCTGACAAAAGCATCGGTATCGGCGAAATTAAAAATCCGCGAATTACAAAAAAAACAGCAAAAACGATTAAAATTGTTTTTGACAATAACGAAGAAATTATTTGTACGCCAGACCATAAATTTATGTTGAGAGGAGGCGGCTATAAAGCAGCGAAGGATTTAACAATGGAAGATTCTTTGATGCCTCTTTATCGTCAATATTCTGAAATCGGCGGTAAAATTACCATTAAAGGATATGAAATGGTTTTTGATATTTTAAAAAATAATTGGATTTTCACCCATTTATTGGCCGATAAATTTAATTTGGAAAAAGGCGTTTACTTTAAAAAAGAGGATGAAGTTATTCATCACGAAGATTTTGATAAATTAAATAATAATCCGGATAATTTATTAAGAATGTCTAAAATGGGACATCTTTTGCATCACGCCAAAATATTAGAAAAAACGCTTCATAGGGAGGATGTTAAAGAAAAAATAAAGCAAATCCATCAATCAAAAGAGTACCGCGAAAAAATTAAAAAAATAATGGCAAGGCCGGAAATAAAAAAAATACTGAGCGAAAAGGCAAAAAAGCAATGGCAGAATGAAGAATATAAGAGTTATATGGCCGAAAAATTCCTGGAATTTTATAGAAACAACAACTCTTACCGCAGGAAAAATAGTATTCTTTTGAACGAAGCTCAAAAGTTATATTGGAGCAGGATTGAAAACAGAAAAAAACAAGCTTTACGAGTGAAAGAATATTTCGCGAGCCATCCGGAAACAAAAAAATGGCTTTCGGAAACGGCCGAAAAACAGTGGACTGATTTGGAATTGCGGAATTGGCGGTCGGAAACAACAAAAAAACAATGGACGCCGGATTTCAGAAAAGCGAGAAAAGAGGCTTATAATAAAACTTATTTAGAAAAAGCGTTGAGCGTTTTGCATGGTATTTACCAAAAAAATAAATCGTTCAACGAAGAGGATTATAGCCAGGTTAGAAAATTAACAAGCGATAAATCTTTAATCAGATACAATACGATTTGCCAAAGATTTTTTGGCGGCGACGAAAATAAATTTAAAGAAGCGATTTTTAATTATAATCATAGAATAAAAACCATTATTCCGTTGAAAGAAAAGTTTGACGTCTACGATTTGGAAGTGCCTGAAACTCATAATTTTGCTTTGGCAAGCGGCGTATTTGTTCATAATAGCGCGAAATCGGCGCGCGATAGAAGATTTCAGGCCATTTTGCCCTTGCGTGGAAAGATTTTAAACGTTGAAAAATCAAGAATAGACAAGATGCTTTTGAACAAAGAAATCCGTTCTTTGGTTATGGCGATAGGCACGGCCATCGGCGATGAATTTGACTTAAGCAAGCTAAGGTATTATAAAATAATAATCGCCACGGACGCCGACGTGGACGGAGCGCACATTCGCACTCTGCTTTTGACGCTTTTCTACCGTTATTTTAATGAAGTGGTTACAAGCGGTCATTTGTATATAGCGCAACCGCCATTGTACAGATTACAATCGGGCAAAGAAATAAAATACGCCTATAATGATTTAGAGAAAGAAAAGATTTTGAAAGAAATGACCGATGCCCGGCTCGCCAGGAAGAAATTGAAAGAAAAAGATAAAGAGGAAATTGAAGAAATAAATGAGGTTGAAGCGGTAACGGAAGGAGAGACGATTTCGGAAAAACGTCCAGGAATAGGAATTCAGCGCTATAAAGGTTTGGGAGAAATGAATCCGGAACAGCTTTGGGAAACCACAATGGATACGGAAAGAAGGGTTTTGAAACAGGTTATGGTTGAAGACGCCCAAGAAGCTGAAAGGTTGTTTGATATTTTAATGGGCGAGGTTGTTGAGCCGAGAAAACATTTTATTCAAAGCCAGGCGACAATGGTTAAAAACTTGGACATTTAAACAAACTACCCGCCTTCGCTAAAACTTTGGCGAGGCAGGCAAATTATAAACACTAAAATATGAACACATTTAGCAAAATAAAAGATTATATGGCTGAATCATATCGGGAATTTTTAAGAGTCAATTGGCCGACAAGACAGGAGACGGTTCGTCTGACTTTAATTGTTGTTGGTTTTTCTGTTGGCGTGGCGTTGCTTTTAGGTGCTTTGGATTTGATTTTTACGTTGATATTGGATAAAGTGGTTTCATAGTTAAATAAAATTATGCCCAGTAACACTACCTCAATGTCTCATTTTGTAGAAAAATGAGATAAAGATTGAGATTATTGGGTTAAAGATGTTAAATTAAGCAATATTATTTCAGTCCAATCGCGATTTATCGCGATTAAGTTGAAGTAGTGTTACTGGGTATGGAAAACGACAAAACGGAAATTAGTTCGGAAAATGTCGATAAGCCTAAATCTCGCGTTTCACCAGGCGATTTTAAGAAAAAAGGCGAAAGGCATTGGTATGCCGTTCATACTTATTCCGGATACGAAGACGCGGTCGCGCGTTATTTAAAACAGAGAGTTGAATCGCTCGCGATGAACGACAAAATTTTCAATGTTTTGGTTCCGAAAGAAAAAAAAATAAAGATAAAGAACGGCAAGCGCAAAACGATTGAAGAAAAAATATATCCGGGCTATGTTTTGGTGGATATGTTGATGAGCGAGGATTCTTGGTATGTAGTACGCAATACGCCCCGGGTAACCGGATTTGTGGGCGCCGATTCAACCGAGCCGACTCCGCTTTCCAAAGATGAAATAGAATCGTTAATGGACAGGATGAGAGGCGAAGATGAAACCAAATTCAAACTTGAATTCAGCGTGGGAGACATTGTAAAAATAATAGACGGGCCTTTCAAGGATTATGAAGGTAAAATATCGGCGGTTGACGAAGAAAAGGGACGATTAAAAGTAATGCTGGCGATTTTCGGAAGAGAAACGGCAGTAGAACTTGATTCATTGCAAGCGCAAAAACTGTAAAAGCAATCCGAAACTACTAATTCATCCAAATCTACAAATAAATCCGAATAACTACAAAAAGTATTCGTAGCCATTCAAAAATTCGGATACATTCGTAGATTAGGATTATACTTATGGCTAAACAAATTAAAAAAACGTTAATAATTCAAATTCCGGCCGGTGCCGCGACTCCGGCTCCGCCCATAGGAACAGCTTTGGGTCCGCAGGGCATAAACATCGGCCAGTTTTGCCAACAGTTTAACGAGGTCACAAAAGAAATGACGGGCGCGATTATTCCGGCAGAGATTACGGTTTACGAAGACAGGAGTTTTGATTTTAAGCTTAAGACTCCGCCGGCTTCGGATTTGCTCCGTAAGGCCGCAGGGATTGAAAAAGGCGCGGCAGACCCGCTTAAAAAAAAAGTTGGTTCGGTAACAAGAGTTCAAATCCGCGAAATCGCCGAAAAGAAAATGATTGATTTGAATGCTAACGATGTTGAGGCGGCGATGAAAATTATTGAAGGCACGGCGCGGAGTATGGGAATAGAGGTAAAAGAATAAGCGCCTTAAAATTTTTTCCCGCCAGCCAGTTTTCGGCAAAGAAATTAAATAAAAATCTTATATCCTTGCCGGGCAGTAGAAATTCGGTTGTCGCTAAAAGCGATAAAAGATTACGACCGAATTTTCACTGCCCGGCTTGCTTTTTTGTTTGTGGCGTGATAAAAGGAAAGTAGAAACTTGTCAACTTAAAAAGAAAAGAACTAAAAACTTTATTTTATATCAAGAAAGGAGTGTGCTGCCGTGGAAAAAATGAAGATTAAATTGATGGATAGCCTACATGATTCTGAGTTGGATTGCGTGGCTGGGGCACTGGGCTGTTTCAAGGAAAAATCATCGGGTCAAATAAGGGAAGATTTGATGGCTTTTCGCGTCGGGCACAGTGAAAAGGAATACCTAAAAAAAGTAAAAGGCGTGATGAAAAACAGTTTTGGCCGCGGGCACGGGTCTGTTGGCGACCAGAGCGATTTCGTCTTCAGCCTGGAAAATGTTCCTCGTTCTGTAACTCTTCAGCTTTGTTTGCCAGAGTTTTTGGAGCATCTGCAGCAATCATTGCGGCGCGCAAAACCGGAGCGGGGATTCTATACTCCTCCGGAAATAGCGAATTCCGCCATGGGCGACAGAACTCAGAGGACAATGGAATATTCGTTCAAACTGTACGACCTTATGACAAAATCGGGTATTCCAGGGGAAGACGCTCGTTATCTTTTGCCATTAAACACGCGTACCAATATCCAAACCAAGGGGAATGCTCGTGAGCTTTCGCATTTGCTTACAATGTGCGCATCTGAATGGCAAATGATGCCGGATGTCGTTTTCCGCGTTATTAAGGAAATGATTCTTGAGGCCGGTAAAAATTCGTTGACGCTTTTCGCCAATTACGCCGCAAATCACGAGTTATTGGCGTGGTATCCTTCGTCGCAACTTTACGCAAAAAGAAACATCACGATGGATAATCTAATTGCATTGAATGGCCCGAAAGCGAAAAATGGAGTTGTGCTTTTAGGGCACGACATTAACCCGGCAATCACCAGGCAAACTTTGGAAAGCGGCGTGCGAGGACGAGAAGAGGCGGAATTGGCGAATTTAAAACATGCCCATTTTGAATTTCTGGCGGCGATGTCACTGGCTTGTTTTCATCAGGCAACGCGCCAGCGGACATGGAATCAGAGCGTGGAGCCGATTTATTCCGCGGTTAGAGCGGACTTGCGGTGGGGGAACAGAATGTATATTCCTTCGTCCATTGAGAGGTCAAACTTTAAGGAGGAATACGCGGTCCAGCATAAAAATCTAATGACGTGCTTTAGAGAGCTGGTCGCGCTTGGAATTCCCGAGAGCGAGGCCGTAGGCGTTGTGCCTCATTCCCTGGTCGTCTGGGATTGGATACACGTGAATGGCTGGAATGCTATTCACGCAATCGGCAAAAGAACGTGCAAGAAGGCACAACTGGAAATTCGCCGCGTAGCTTGGAGAATGGCCCAAGAAATAAAAAGGGTCGCGCCTATCTTCGACGGTTTTGTCCAGCCGCAATGTGTCATTTACGGGAAGTGCCCTGAAATTGACGGCTGTGGCTACGGCGACAGAATGAAAAAGAAATAAGGTTTAACAAGTTAACTGTGATTTTGAATTTATTACCGAAAGGGGTGGCGCATGCCTCCCCTTTTTGCTACTATAAAATTGATGGGAACAAAAGGAAAATTTATAGTTTTTGAAGGGCTTGACGGTTCGGGGCAAAGCACGCAAGCGCAACTGTTGAAAGATTATTTGGAAAAAGAAAAAAATATTTCAGTTCTTTTGACAAAAGAGCCGACCAATGAGCCACCGATAGGAGTTTTAATTCGTCAAGTATTAAAGAAAGAAATTTCAGCGAGTCCTGCCGCTCTCCAATTGCTTTTTTGCGCCGATAGAAGCGAACATTTGGAAAAAATAATTAAGCCGGCGATTGAAAAAGGGCAATGGGTGATTTCTGACAGGTATTTCTATTCAACAATGGCTTACGGTTCGTTGGGTTCGAATATTGACTGGTTAATTAAAATAAACGAAGATTTTTTGAAACCCGATATAACCTTTCTTTTAAAAGTTAATGCTGAAATTTGTGTTAAAAGGATTGATGAAAATCGTGGCAAAAGGGAGTTTTTTGAAGAGAACGAGAAATTAAAGAAAGTTTGGCAAACATACGAAATTTTAAGCAAGCGATTTTCGGATATTAAAATAATTGATGGAGAAAAAAGTGTCGTGGAGGTTGCTGATGATATTAAAGAAAATTTGTTAGAATTAAATTAATTATTATGCCCAGTAACGCTACTTCAATGTCTTACTTTTGAAAAAGTAAGAAATGAGGCAGGTTGCAGGGTAAAAGATTAAATAAAAAACATCATTTCAGTCCAATCACGGTTTATCGTGATTAAGTTGAAGTAGTGTTACTGGGTATGTACGAACTGACAATAGGCCTAGAAATTCATACTGAGCTTAAAACCAAAACAAAAATGTTTTGCGGCTGTTTAAACGACCCCGAAGAAAAGCATCCAAACGTGAATATTTGCCATGTTTGTATGGGGCATCCAGGCACCCTTCCAACTATAAATAAAAAGGCGGTTGAAGCGGTTTTAAAATTGGGGATGGCTTTAAACGGTAAACTTCCCGAAACGTCAAAATTTGACCGAAAAAATTATTTTTATCCCGATTTGCCGAAAGGCTATCAGATATCGCAATTTGATAAGCCGCTTGTCATAGGCGGAGAATTGAACGGCGTGCGCATTACCAGAGTTCATTTAGAAGAAGATACGGCGCGTTTAACGCACGATGACAATAACAATGACGATGACAAAAAAAATAAAGGTCATAGTCATGGTCAAAAGTCATTGTATAGCCTGGTTGATTTTAATCGCGCGGGCGTGCCATTAATGGAGCTTGTCACGGAGCCTGATATTAAAAGTGGAGAAGAAGCGATTAAATTTGCTAAAGAACTTCAGCTCATTTTGCGGCATTTGGAAATTTCAAACGCGGATATGGAAAAGGGGCAAATGCGTGTTGAGGTTAACATTTCGCTAATGCGCACGAATTTTGGCACGAATAACACAAATGAAATTCGTGAGATTAGTGGGCAGATTAGTGAAAATTCGCGAGTATTTGGCACGAAAGTGGAAATTAAAAATCTTAATTCTTTCCGGTCGGTGGAGGAATCCATAAAATATGAAATCGAAAGGCAATCTGAACTTTTGGAAAAAGGCGAGAAAATAGTTCAGGAGACGCGAGGGTGGGACGACGTTAAAAAACGCACGGTTTCCCAGCGCTTGAAAGAAGAATCGCATGATTATAGATATTTCCCGGAGCCTGATTTGCCGCCGATGAATTTGAAGGAATTTGATTTGGAAACTTTGAAAGTTGAAATTCCCGAATTGCCGGTTGCGAAGAGAAAAAGATTTATGAAAGAATATGGGCTTTCGGAAAGTCAGGCGGAAGCTTTGATTGAAGATAGGAATTTGGCGAAATTTTTTGAGGAATCGGTTTCGGAATTTGACGCTGACTCCGGCGGGCTTGGCGCGAATTTGCGCGGGGAAAATATCCAGCTATTTTTCAATTATTTAACAAGCGACATTAAGGGTTTGATGAGCGAACAAAAGATAGCGTTCAGTGAATTGAAAATCACGCCTGAAAACTTCGCCGATTTGCTTGTTTTAATTATCAAAGGCGATTTGTCCAGCCGTTTAGCAAAGGATATTTTAAAAGAAATGTATTTAACCGGCTTGGACCCGAATAAAATTATTGAGGAAAAAGGCTTAAAACAAATTTCAGGCGAGAATGAATTAAAGCCGGCGCTTGAAGAAATTGTTAAAGAAAATCCGGAAGCGGTTTCAAATTATAAAAAAGGCAAAGAAACAGCTTTGCAATTCTTAATCGGCCAGGCGATGGCAAAATTAAAAGGCAAGGGGAATCCGGAAATTCTCAAAAAAATCTTAAAGGAAATTATTGATTAATTTTTCCGCCTGTTCGTAGTTTTCAATCCAGTTGATGTTTTTGTTTTTTCTAAACCACGTCATTTGGCGTTTGGCGTAATGTTCTATATCTTTTTGAAGAAGCGAAACCATTTCGGCGTAGCCGACTTTATTTTGCAGATATCTGGCGAGCCACCGGTATTCCAAGCCGAAACTTTCCAGTTTTTTCCACGAAACGCTTTGCTTGTGGAGACTTTCCACTTCTTTAAGCATCCCTTGTTTAAGGCGTTTTTTTAGGCGTTTGGCAATTAATTTTTTCAATTCTTCTTGCGGTTTTTTAATGCCGATAAATAAAACATCATAATTTTGTCTACTTTCCCGCGGGAAAGTAGACAAAATCGGGACGGGTTTTTTGGTGGTTAAAACGATTTCTAAAGCTCTTATCAATCGGCGTTTGTTAAATTTGTCTATGTTTTTCGCTCTGGCTGGGTCTAATTTTTTAAGCTGTTTGAAAAGCTATTCGCAGGATTTTTTTTCAAGCTCTTTCCTTAATTTCGGCTGGGGCGGAACTTCGGGCAGTTTGTAATTATAAATAAGAGCGTCAATGTAAAAACCGGTGCCGCCGCAGATTATCGGGATTTTGCCTTTCCGGGTAATTTCTTTGATAGTTTTTCCGGCGAGTTTTTGGTATTGAGAAACAGTGAATGTGCATTTCGGGGAAGCCACATCTAAAAGATGATGGAGAATGCCCTTATAAAAATAACTTGAAGCTTGAAGCTTGAAACTTGAAACTTTATCGCGAGGGACTTTGCCGCTGCCGATGTTCATGCCGCGATAAACTTGCCGTGAATCAGCGGAAATTACTTCGCCTCCGCCATGGGCGGATAGCTTTTTAGCTAATTTAACCGCTAAATCCGACTTTCCAGAGGCCGTTGGGCCTAAAATAACGACAATTTTGGGTTTTAACGGGTTATTAATCATTGTTATTATATTATACACTTTTTGAGGTATTGAAATCGGTCGGGGTTTGATTTACAATACTACCAGTTCGTTGAAAATTGCACATAGTTTTGTAAGCTGGTCATTAGACTAGCATATTTTAGGAAGGGAGGATTTTGAACTTTGAGCAGATGTTTGTTTTTTGCGGAACCGTTATTTATTTTTCATAAACTCGGGAATTCTGGCCAGGACACACATTCGTGTGTTTTACGTTGGCTACGCACAGCTGACGCTTCTGGCGATGAACATCGCGGATCCCTTTACTGGCGGGGACATCTCATCTTTTAGGAGATGCCCCGCCACCCCAATTTTTATTCCTGTTTTACGACGGGATTTTTTTTATTGGAGATAGCGTCTTTTTGAAAATAACTTGCGGAATGAGTTATCCACATTTTAGACTTGAAATTAATTTAAGATTATTTTATTATTTAATTAGGTCATTAATTTTATAAGTTTTTAATCCGACCCACTGGAGGTCGGTAGTTGTCCAATTTCACCGAATGGAAGGAGACGATTATGGGAACGCATTTGCACCACAACGCGGCAGGGACGATTTTCGCTCACGTCGACCTGAATGCAGCGAACGTCACGCTGAAGGCAGCTCAGCAGACGGCGGCGAACACGGCAACGATGGTCAGGATCGGTCACGACTCCCGCGCCGTGTAGACCGGTTCTCGATTCCAGAGTTTGGTGGAGCATTCGTTTCAAGGG
>QYPD01000018.1 GCA_007279775.1 Spirochaetia bacterium
GAATGGCGGTTTTGGGACCAATACCTTGCACGCCCGGAATATTGTCGGATGCGTCACCCACAAGGCCTTTAAAATCAGGAATTTGGTTTGGCTTTAAACCTTCATATTTTTCTTCAACCGCGGCGGAGTCGTAGATTTTCATTTCACTTATGCCTTTTTGGGGCGATTCCACCACTATTTTTTCACCTTCAACCAATTGAAGAATATCAGAATCACTGGTTAGTATTTTTACTTTCATACCATCGATTAATTTCAATTGTTTTGCCCCTACTCCTATCATATCATCGGCTTCATAGCCCGGCGCTTCATAGGTTTTCACATTAAAGGCCTCAAATAGATTATGCGCTTCAATAATTTGTGAAATCAATTCGTCGGGAGCTTTGGGCCGTTGTATTTTGTAATCATTAAATAATTCTTTTCTAAGTGTTGGCTCGGGCCTGTCAAAAAAAGCGGCGATGTAGTCCGGTTTTTGCTCACGCAAAACTTTAAGTATTATATTTGAAACGCCGTAAAGCGCGCCGGTCGGAACTCCCCCCGGTCCGGTGAATGGCGGCAAGGCGTGAAAGCATCGGTGAATCAAGGAATTGGCGTCGATTAAAATCGCGAGTTTTTGTTCCATGAGAAAAGTATATAGTATCTAGTATTCTGTATCCAGTATTCAAAATACAAAATACCAAATATAAGATACAAAATACTTATTTAATTGACAAAATCTTCCAAAAAACATATCTTAAATTCAAATGGATGAATATTTCAATAATGCGGTTGGAACGAAATTAAGCGCTTCTGATGTGGCGCGGGCTGTTGTGAAATTTATGAGGGAAGACACAAGTCGCCGGTATAAAATTTTTATCGGCAGCGATTCAGAGGGCCATGCCGGCGACAACACTGATTTTGTGACGGCGGTTGTGGTTCACCGCGTCGGCAACGGCGGC
Organism: Spirochaetia bacterium; assembly: GCA_007279775.1. GTDB lineage: Bacteria > Patescibacteriota > Minisyncoccia > UBA6257 > UBA9933 > QYPD01. Next base: position 936 of record QYPD01000018.1, read on the forward strand.
CGGTTTTTTTGGAGAAGGGCGGAATTAAAAAGATTCCATAATTTGCACGACAGGATAATTCAAGAAGTTTTACTTTCACTCGATGCCGCCAAAGAAATTTTAGAAAGTTTGAGAAAATTCAAAGACGTGCCGGATTTTGATTTTGAAATTCACATTGATGTGGGCGAAAAAGGTGAAACAAGATCAATGACGCAAGAGGTTATTGGAATGGTGCGGGCGTACAATTTTGAGCCTCGCATAAAGCCGGAAAGTTATGCCGCGACAAATGTGGCAGACCGTTATGTGTGATTGAAAATTGATAATTGAAAATTTAGTTCTGCTCCTATCGTCTAGTCTGGTCTAGGACGCCAGGTTTTCATCCTGGTAACTCGGGTTCGAATCCCGATGGGAGCGCAAATATTTGACTTTTCGTATAATTAGGGTATTGTGTTTGCAGTACCAAAAAAACTAAAGAAGGGAGAAAATTGGCATGAAGGAAAAGAAGCGGCGGACTACATTTCAGGATATACTCGCGGGTCAACAGGAATTTGTTCGGAAATATCAGGCGCAGTATAACGGAGGCGAGCGGTTTGAAATCTTGAGCCACGGCTTTTGTCAGTGGACCAAAGTAGCTTTCGTGCGCAAGGACGCGGAGTTCTACAAACTGACGCGGACTGTATACGCTGGAATCAAAGACAAAGATAGCGAAAGGAAAGAGTATTTCCGAGGTAAGTTGGTGCGGAGATACCTCGGCCTACAAAACTGCTTCATTGAGTTCTGCGATTTCCTGCAAACGTGCAATGCGCAGTCTATGCGGCAAAAGGTTTTGCTGGTGGCTCAGGAATTGAAATTGGACATGGCGACGGCCCGGATGTACGGAACGTTTTACAAGAAGGTTTTCTGACTTTTACGGTGGTATTTTTACAAGCGAGGCGGCCATGGTGTTCCCATGAGCCGCCGTTTTATTTTGTGATTTTTTGAGGGGTTTGTGGTAAAGTAATATAAATTAAAACTCGCGGATTTTATTGTCCCCGGTCACGCGGGGGATGTATAGGGTGAAAAAGTAGGAGAAATAAATTTATGGCTTCAAAAAGAGCGGACGAAAAATTTAAAAAGTTGTTTCAAGAGTTGAAAAACGACCCCAACGTTTTAGCTTTTTGGCTTTCCGGCTCCAGAGGGAAAGAAATTATCACAAAACATTCCGATTACGACCCTATAATAATAGTTAAAGACAAAGCTAAAAATAAATACATTAAAAAATACGTTAAGGATTTTAAAGATCCCGAGTTTGATATGGCCGTAAAAACACTTGGCGAATTAAAAAAACACGCTATTCCCGGCTCTGACACGGCATGGGAAAGATTTAATTATGCCTATATTAAAGTACCGTTTGATAAAACGGGAAAAATCCAAAAAATTATTAATAAAAAGACAATCGTCTCAAAAAAAGAGGCGGACAAAATAATAAAAAGCGGTCTAGATGACTTTATAAACCAAATATATCGTTCAGTAAAATGTAGAAGGGATGGAGGCATTGCTGCTTCTCGTCTTGAAATGGCAGAGTCAATACCTGCTTTTTTGAATTGTATATTCGCTCTTGAAGGGAGAGTTAAGCCTTACTATAAATACTTGGAATCGGATTTAAAAAACCATCCTTTAAAAAAGTTACCTTGGGGCGGAGCGGAACTAATTAAAAAATTGGTGAAAATATTGAAAGAAGGCGACAAAAAAACATTAATGGAGCTTTTTTTAAAAACCCGGCCAATATTCAGAAAAGCGGGCTACAGTTCAATATATGATAGTTGGAAAGGAAAATACAAAGTAGGATGATAAAAATTAAAACTCGCGGATTTTATTGTCCCCGGCCACGCGGGGATGTATAGGGTTAAAAAATAATAAATTATTACAGTTTAAATTTTCATAAAAGTGTAAACTATGTAAAATCTATATAAAATAAGGATAAATGGCTGTGGATAACTTTTCATTGATTTTTAATTTAGATTTGTATAGTATATATAGTATAAACGCCCCAGCCAGCCGAAAGGTCCGCTGGGGTTTATTTTATGGAAAATATTCTTTTTATAGACGGTAGAAATTTTATCAGTAAAATAGAGGAGGTTTTAAATTCCAAAAATAAAATAGATTTTTCGACGTTTAATTTTAGCGGAATTTTTGACAAAGTATTACAAGGAGTGGTGGTAAATAGAAAAATTTTTTATTTCGGCAAAATAGAAGTATATAAGGAAACAGAAAAGAAATCACTTGAACTTATTAAAAACCAAAGGATCTTGAAATTGCGATTAGAGAATCAAGGGTTTGAGGTTATTTTAACGGGCAGGGTCCGTGGCCATATTGAAAAATGCCCAAGCGGCCACGACATGCTCGTTTTCAAAGAGAAAGGCGTAGATGTCAAAATGGCCGTAGATATGATAACCTTCGCTCATAGGAAAGAATTAAAAACCGCCATTATCGGCAGTTCAGATTCGGATTTGCAACCAGCGGTAAGAGAATTAGGGAATTTAGGAATTGAACGTATTTATCTTGGTTTTGAAAATTCTCCCAATAAGGGTTTAGCATATACAGCCGATCGGACTATTCTTATTAGAAATTCCGAGATTAATGAATTTATAGGAAAAAATCTTTTTAATAAAAATTAAAACTCGCAGATTTTATTGTTTCTGGCCACGCGGGGATGTATAGGGCGAAAAAATAACAGTAAGTTAATATGCAAGATAGCGATAAAATAATTTCATATCACGAAATGACAGCAATGGAGAATATGTCTCTACAAAGAGGGATGGTTTTTTCTGATGGTAAAAGAAAATATTCAATACTTCTTATGTCTCAAAGAAAGGATGCTGTTTATAATGACGATTTTGATAAAAATGGAAATTTAATTTATGAAGGGCATGACGCTAGGGCCGAAGGTGGTATTAGTCCAAAAGAAGAAGATCAGCCACTTGAAACGCCAAGTGGAACTTGGACGGAAAACGGGAAATTTTATAAAGCCGCGATGGACTTTAAAAGTGGATTAAGAAAAGACCCAGAACTTGTAAAAGTTTATGAAAAAATTGATGTTGGGGTCTGGTCAATAAAGGGATTTTTTCAACTTATTGATGTTAATCAGGTTTCAGATGGTAGAAGAAATGTTTTTAAGTTTCATTTGAAACCGGTTTTGACAAAGATTTTTAATCGCGTTGAAGATTTGCCGTTTAATCGATTAATACCAACAGCGGTAAAAGTAAAAGTTTGGGAAAGAGACAGAGGAAAATGTGTTTTATGTAGCTCAATGGATAATTTACATTATGATCATGATTTGCCTTATGCGAAAGGCGGGACGAGTTTGACTGAAAAAAATATTAGATTACTTTGTGCTACGTGTAATTTAAAAAAACACGACAAAATAATGACGTTTGTTTGTTAATGACGATGAGAATTTTTGTAAAAGATAAAAATTATTCTTTTCAAGAAATTATTAATATTTGCGATAAAAATGACCTGATTACGGTCGATTGTTTGAAAGACGAAAATATGATTAGTGTCGAGAAAGAGGGTGTAGATTGCATATTTGAATTTATTAAAATTCATGAGGATGTTTTTAAACTGACCTGGTTGGAAAATTTTGAGGGTCTGGGAGCATGATATTGAAAATAATTTGGAAAAGACTACTCAAAATATTAAAAATTTTATATACGGGTAAATAGGGGAGTTTCCGGCCACGCGGGGATGTATAAGGTGAAGAAATAGGCACAAAAATAGACATTTTAAGCAAAAAACCCTAAGTTTTGTGGCTGGGGATTTTTTGTGTGGTTTTTATTCGTACGCGCCCATAAAAGACACTGTTTTATAAGTAATCTTTATATAAAGATATAAGTGAAAAAGTGCTTTAAATAAGGCTTTTCACAGTTTTATATTTTTAAGCTATTGACTTTTTAATTTTATTACTATATAATTAAAAAAATAATCGTGATTTAGCCTTATTGGGAGCCTAATTTGGCCAGTTGACAAAATTTAGTTATCAATTATACTAAAAGAAACTATTAAATTATAAATATTAATATGCAAAAAACAATGGAAAACGAGGAAATTATTAAACAAATTGAAAATCTTTTGGGGGAATTAAGGCAATCATTGAATATGCCCAAAATGATTTTGTCGCAGAATATTAAAAATAAAAAAAGTGAATTTTCTGGTCTGCGGGGGAATATCTACGAACTTATAGAAGATGGATTTTTTGACGAACCAAAGACAATATCTGAATTGCAAAAAAAATTAAAAGATAGGGGCATAAAAAGACCAACTACGACATTGATGCCGTCATTAACGTTTTTAGTTGTTAAAAGAATTCTCGACAGAGATAAACCGGAGAAAGGTCTATATAAATATTTTAAAAGATAAAATTTATGGAAAAAAACTTAAAAAAATTAACAGATGAAATAATTGCTCGGGTTTTAGAATTGGCTGAACTTGCCGGAGGTGAAATTATTCCAGAATTAAAATGGGCACAAGGCACAAAGGATGTTTTAAGGGTTATACGTGGAGCAACAGGGGGTTTAAGAGTTTTAGTGGACGAAGGATATTTCGACAATCCTAGACAACTATCAGAAATTATTGAGAAACTCAAACAAGAGGGTAGACATTATCCAAGCGCAACAATTTCAATGGGATTGTTAAATCTTGTGAAAGAAAGAGTTCTTATGAGATTTCGCGACAAAGGAGATAAAAAATGGAAATATGTTACGAGAAAATAAAATTATGAATCAAGAGGAAATAAATAAACAAATCTTTGCGCAACTCGACGATCACGAAAAGCGAATTCGCATGCTCGAAGTTGATGTGCGGCCCACAAAGAAAAAGGTAGTTCATGGACAAACCGAAATTGATAATCCAGGTGATTTAACCTTGGCAATAGTTAATAAAGTTGGCGACTGTGATGAGAGTGAAGAAATACAAAGCAAAGTTCTCGATCAAAGAAGTGCAGAAGGGAAAATTTTACTATGCTTCTATATTTCATATAAATATTTTAAGAATGTTTGGCTAACAACGGGCGATATAGAGAAAATCACATCGGATTTGGGAACCAAGATAGCCGTAGGTAACGTTTCGAATAAAATAAAAAAAGAATTAAGGCAATACCTTGAAAGCGGAACCGCGAGAAAGCAGGGACAGCCAACTCTCTACAGGTTAAATCGTAAAGGTGTAAGACGCTTCGAAGAAATTATTTATGGAAAAGAGAAATAAAAAAACTGCCGATTCCGCTCCCATGGCTCTACAAATCCTTTGGGAAGAGGGATATTTTAAAAATTGGATTGATCGTAGCAAGGTTGAAGCGCATCTTAGCAAACGAGGAAATAATTTTCCAGAACATAATTTAAGAATGGCGCTAGCACGTGCAAATTTTCTCACTCCTCGTAAAAATGGAAATATTATCGAATATATTCAAAAAAAACCTCCTATAAGTAAGGAGATTGATGATATTGAATCAGATTTATTCGATACTATATTGATACAAAGACTTGGAAAGAGTTTTGAGCAAGAAGTTGCTGATTTGTATCTTAATTTTGGGAGAAGCGGTAATTGTACTGCCTTTTTACTTCGTAAAATTCTTGAAAAGTTAATTTATATTGCTTTCGCAAAGAACGGCATGGAATCAAAGTTAGAAGATAAGGCTTTCCTTGGTAGATTGGTCGGCTTGGATGCAATGATTGATACTGCGGCTCGAGAGAAATTAGGAGGTATTCCATTCCTTCTGCCGAAGACAGCACAGGAAATACATGGCATTAAATTTCTTGGCGACACATCAGCACATAATCCCTTAACTGATGTAGATATGAGAACCATTTTACCTCAAATGCCGTTTATTATTACGGCCTATAAAGAATTGGCACAACGAATATGACCTGGTCAACAAAAAATTAGGCGAAATTTATGAAAAAAATAAAGAAAAGAAGTAGGGGTAGAAATACTTTTGTGGGTAATTCCGGTGAACATTTTGTTATGGCAGAATTACTTAAGCAAGGTATAATAGCCGCATTAGCGCCGAGAAATAGTCATGATTTTGATGTTTTAGCGACTGACGGGAAGCGTTCGGTGAATATAAGAGTTAAGACAAAATCAATACCATCAGTTGTTTGGCAATTTACAGCGAAGAAGAATGGTAATATTTATGAAAATATAGCCAGAGGAAAAGATTTTGTTTGTTTAGTAGATTTAAAGGAGGTTTATGATAACCCCGATTATTACATAGTCCCAACACAAAAAATAAATAATGCAGTAAAAAATGATTTTAATAGATGGCTTTTAAAACCGGATCGACATGGCAAAAAACATGATAAGACAAAAACTCATAGAATTTTCGGTCAAGAAGAATATCATCAACAGATGTTAGGGAAGATAAAAGGTAATTGGTCCATCCTCAAACTAAAATCTTTTAGATAATTCTACATGGATCCCGAACAAATATTAAAAGGCCGTATGGCCGAATCATTAGTAAGTGAATTATTGCGTGAAGCCGGTAATCAAGTTTATAGTTTTGGTTATGAATCTACTTTGCAAAATCTAACTCAGGTTGAAAAGGTTTTTAATAGAGATTGCGAAATAGGAGAAAAGATACGAGATATTCCAGATTTATTAGTGGTGAATAAAAATGGCGAACCGTTTTTTATAGAGGTTAAATTTCGTTGGCATCAAAAATGGCACAAAGATGATCCCAAAATGCTGAATCGTCTAAGTCATTTTTGGAGACCAATAATTATTTTTGTGAATTGTCGTCGCAAGCCTTATTTTTTGATAACAAAACCGCCTTATCGCGACAAAAGCGGAGAGTTAAAGGGCTTGCCACTGGAAAGTGCAGATTATTTAAATATCTCTAAAGATATTCTTGGAAAATATATTTTTTTAGTAGAAAAATATTTAACGCCGACATTGAATAATCATTAAAAGGTCGAAAATTTAGACAATAAAAAATCTATGTTAAAACCTGTTAAATTTGCAAACGCGGTGGCGTTAGTTTCAGTGATTTTTCAGTTGGGATATACGATTAAAATGGCGGTGGTGCCAGACTGGGCACACTATTGGATGGATACAATGATGCCCGGATATAATATGGCTTCCATTGAAACAAATACTGTTAGCTGGGGAATGGCGATAATTGGAGTATTAATGATGGGAGTTCTTGCTTGGGTTGGCGCTTTCTTGGTTATTTGGCTTTATAACTGTTGCGAGAAGTGCTGCGGTAATTGCGGTGATAAGTGTTGTGATGGCAGTTGCAATAAATAAAATAAAAAACCGCCTCCGCCGGTCGGCGGATCGGCGGTTTTTTTGTTGTTTTGCTTTTCAGAACGGTGAGTGTTATATTTTTTAAATGGCGACCAAAAAATTAGGCAAAAAATTGAGAATTGGAATTGTTTTTGGCGGGAAATCGGTTGAGCATGAGGTTTCGGTTGTGTCCGCGAGAAATATCATTAAAGCTTTAGATAAAGGGAAATACAAGGTAATTCCAATACATATAAAAAGAACGGGGAATTGGTTTTTAGATAGAAAAATTTTTAATAAAATAGACGTTGTTTTTCCGGTTATTCACGGAATGTATGGCGAAGACGGCACTATCCAGGGTTTGCTAAAATTTTCGGGGTTGCCGTTTGTGGGCGCTGGAGTGCTTGGCTCCGCGATTGGAATGGACAAAGATATTTCAAAACACCTTTTAAAGGAAGCCGGTATTCCCGTCGCTAAATTTATCACGCTATATTCCGGAGAAAAAATCTCATTTAAAAAAGTCTCGGAAAAACTCGGTTCGCCCGTATTTGTTAAGCCCGCCAATACGGGTTCGTCTGTAGGCATAAACAAAGTTAAGGACGAAAAAGAGTTTAAAAAAGCCGTAAGTGAAGCGTTTAAATACGATTCAAAAGTTATTATTGAAGAAGCGATTAAGGGGAGAGAAATAGAGTGTTCCGTTTTGGGAAATGACGCGCCGATAGCTTCAATTCCCGGAGAAATTATTCCAAAGAACGGATTTTATTCCTATGAAGCGAAGTATATAGACAAAAAAGGAGCCGAGTTTAAAATTCCAGCCGGAGTTTCAAAAGAAACAATTAAAAAAATTCAACAAACCGCCATTAGGGCGTTTAAGACTCTTAATTGTGCGGGAATGGGGCGAGTGGATTTCTTCCTTAAGAAAAATGGAGATTTATTAGTGAGTGAAATAAACACGATTCCCGGATTTACTTCAATAAGTATGTATCCGAAGTTATGGGAAGCGAGCGGAATTCCTTTGAGTAAGCTTTTAGATAAATTAATCGGGTTGGCACTGGAAAGGTTTAAAAAGGAGCAAAAATTGTGCTATAATCATAAACAATGAGCGAAGACGTTATAAAAGTAAAACTTGAAAAATTGGAGAATTTGAAGAAGGCAGGAATGGACCCGTATCCGGAAAAGACCGGCAGGACGATTTCCAATGCCGAGGCGCTGGAGAAATTTGACGCCTTTCAGAAATCCCAGAAAGAAGTTGTTTTGGCGGGCCGGTTGAAATCTTTCCGCCCGATGGGCGGAGCGGCTTTCGGCAATATTGAAGACGGCTCGACGAAAATCCAGATTTTTTTTCGGAAAGAAAATTTAGCCGAAGAAAAATACGCGCTTTTTACGGACAACGTTGAAATGGGCGATTTTATAGAGGCAAAAGGAATTCTTTTTTTGACAAAAAAGGAAGAAAGAACCTTGGAAGTACGTGACTGGAAAATTCTTTCAAAAAACATTCGCCCGATTCCGGCGGAATATTATGGCATAAAAGACGAAGAAGATATTTTGCGGAAAAGATATTTGGATTTGGCGCTTAATCCCGATGCCCGCGATTTATTCAAAAAGAAAAACGTTTTTTGGCAGACAATAAGGAATTATTTGGCGGATGCCGGATTTTTGGAAGTGCAAACTCCGGTGCTTGAGCATATTCCGGGCGGAGCGGACGCCGAGCCGTTTATTACCCACTACAACGCTTTGGACCAGGATTTCTATCTTCGCATTTCTTTGGAGCTTCCGCTTAAGCGGCTTTTGGTGGGAGGGTTTGAAAAAATTTTTGAAATCGGCAGGGTTTTCAGAAATGAGGGAATGGACAAGGAACACCTTCAGGAATTTGAGTACACGGAATTTTATTGGGCGTATTCGGATATGAAAAAGGGAATGGATTTTGTGGAAAAATTGTTTAAGGAAATTGTTTTGAAAGTTGCGGGTGGTTATGAAACAGAATTTGAAGGAGAAAAGATAAACTGGAATGTTGATTTTCCACGAGTGGACTATTTTGAAGAATTTAAAAAAGAAGCCGGAATTGATTTGAATAAAAAAATTGAAGTTTTGGAATTGAAGAAAAAATTGGACGAGTTGGGAGTGAAATATGAAAAAGGCTGGGGCAAGGGCAGATTGATAGATGCGATTTACAAAAGAACGGTGCGGCAAAAACTTATTCAGCCGTGCTTTTTGACTGGGCATCCGATTGAGATTTCGCCGCTGGCGAAATCGGACCCGGAAAACCCGAAAAAGGTTTTACGGTTTCAGTTGGTTGCCGGAAAGTCTGAGTTGGGCAACGGATTTTCGGAACTTAACGATCCAGTAGAACAGAAAAACAGATTTTTGGAACAAATGAAAGCGCGCAAAGCCGGAGATAAAGAAGCGCAAATGATGGACGAGGATTTTGTGGAGGCGCTTGAATATGGAATGCCGCCAGCGCTTGGTTTTGGAATGAGCGAGAGATTCTTTGCTTTTATAATGAATAAGTCGGTGAGGGAAACGACGATTTTTCCGTCTTTACGCGAGAAATAAAACTCGCCATCAATTCGCACGAAAACACGCTATCAATTTCCCCAGCGTGGAAATTGCGCTCACTCTCGGTCTCGCTCCTCCGACCGCGGTCGGAGACCATGGCCGTTCGGCCTGCGAGATGGTTTTCTTAGCGAATCGCTGGCTTTAATAGTAAGAATTGAAGAAATAATAAAAAACCGCATAGTGGATTATGCGGTGTTAGTGCCATAGCTTTTTTCATTGTTTGCTACGGCTTGTTGTGGTTCATGAGATCTCCTAATGCGTACCAGCCGGCGAAGCTTAGACACATCTGGATAGCTGTCAGATGGCTTCCCATCTTTCGTAGTCTTCCTTCCTTAGCGTATTGCTTAGCGCCATCGCTAAGGTAGTGGGCGTGAGCAAGTATTTCGTCGTTGTCGAGTGAGGCGAAAGTGCGCCTTGGATCCATACGGGTTTTGGGGATGTTTGCTTCACGAAGCTTCCACTCGTACATCTCAATTACTGAAATGACTTTTTCAGGGGTCATATCAAATTCTCCTTTCTCAATCTTCGTAGATTTATTGGTAGTGTGCTGGCATCACTCTATCAAAAACCATTTGATAGTGTCAAGAAAATTATGGCCTCCTTTGCTGGGTACGTCCAAAACTATAAAACGGAATTTATTTAGTGCTCAACCAAGTAAGTTAAACCTTATAACATAAAAAAAGAGGCCGTCCCAACCCGAATAGGACGTGCCTCAGCTTTCAATTTGAGCTTGGATTAACATCTTCAGGTCAAGATCAAAGAGCGGTAATTCCCGAAGATAACGATGGCTTCGGAACTTGGCCAATTTCTTGGTAAAAACATACTCTCGCTCTTCACCTAAGCCAGAGATGCCGATTGCGCCCAGAAACTCTCTTTTGTATTTAGGCGATTCGCCGCCTAGCCAATAAACCTTCGTTCCTCCAGTAGCCCTTTTGCCTTCTAGCGCTTTCTTGGCCCTTTCGTATGATATTTTTAAAGAACCTCCTTTGTATTCGGCCATATTACTACCCAACCGAGCAATTATGACCTCGCCATCTTTGTCCAGAAAGACGATGAACGGGTCAATATCAATGTTCATGTCCGCCCAGACAAAATAGATTTTGGACATAAGCAGCCGCTGCAATCTTTCTTCCATGCCCTACCTCCTATCCTTTCACTTGTCGGTCGTTATTTCTTTAGGTAATTTCGACTGGAGCTCCTCCCATACAAAAATAATATCTTTGGGATCGGCGTGATCAAGGACTTGCCTTCTCCAGTCGCCGTCGCAACCATCAACACTACTGTCGCACATTAGCGCGTCTAAAACGTCTTTTCGAGAAGATTTATTCATCTTATTGGCCTCCTTATTTTATTTTTAGATTTTTGTACTGAAAACAGAGTAGCATATTTTGGCTATCCTGTCAATAATTTGGCTTTGATTTTCGAAATAATAAAAAAGACCGTTCTCGGTCAGCGAGTCCTTGCGGACTAAACGATTAAGGGGTGCAAATTTTAACCAGGACTACGATCCAGGCTAAAAGCATTGACCACCAGAAGCTATCAACCGCGAAGTATGGAAAAATTGTTGCCAATAGTACCATGACAGCGTTCATCCCCAACAGGGCAAACATCCTAAGCACAAGAATGTTTACTGGAAGGGATGGGACAAACAACAGTGCTGCCACGATTGAATTGACAATGCTCAACGCAACAGCGATAAGCGTTGTCATCCAGAAATTCTTGATGTGCACCCCAGGCAAAAGCTGGGCTGTCACCAGAAATACCGCAGCAATGGCATAGCATTTAATCAGAATCATGGCCATCTCCCCCTTCCTGTTTAATGTTGTCAAATAATTCTTTCTTAAAACGAAGTACTTACGATAATATACCACGAAAAATAATAATTGTAAAGACCTGCTTCTGTCTATAAAAATTTAATATTTAAAAATAAAAAGGGCCACCATTTAAACTGCATGGTGACCCGTAGATGTAGAACTATGGTAAAGAGCAAAAAATTTGTAATGGGTTAATTCAGTTTGGCGGGCTGAATTAACTCCATTGTCGGCCGCACGGCCCGCTGTTTTATGCGCTGATAGTTTTGGTGAGCGCCTTTCCCCAGCCAGAGAAAACGCGACCTCATCAAAAATGGTCCTAATGGATGCCAACCCATTATCTCGTCTTCGACCGCACTTAGCATCTTTGGAAGTTTGCTGGCTTCTTAGGATACGCCGGAGCCTCGTAGTTTCTCCGGACTTCATCAATCCCGAAATCGCCAGTTCAATTTTCGGGATTACCCAGCTGTCCCACTACTATCTTATCCGCTGGGCGATAAATAAACCTTATTTTATTTTTAATGGTTGTATTATAAACTAAACAAAATCATTTGTCAAGGGGGTAAAATAATCTATTGCCTCAGCTAAACACAGACTATATAGTATATTTATGAGTAGCAATCCGAAATTACGAATTCATCCAAATCTACAAATAAATTCGAATAGCTGCAAAATATTTTAGTAGCCATTCGAAAATTCGGATAAATTTGTAGGTTGGGATAGGTTTTTATATTTATGAAAATTCTTGCGATTGAAACTTCCTGTGACGAAACAGCTATTGCCTTGGTTGAAGCGGAAGGAGGACTTAGCGGACCGTATTTTAAAGTTTTGAAAAATTTAGTCGCTACGCAAATAGAAATTCACCGGCCGTTTGGCGGAGTAGTGCCGAATTTGGCGAAACGCGAACACAATCGGAATTTACCAATTTTATTTGATAAACTGGTAAATTCCTCAAAATCAAAAATCAAAAATCAAAAATCAAAATTACAAATAAAAAGTGAAAAATTTTTTAAAGATATTGATTTGATCGCGGTCACGTCTGGACCAGGACTGGAACCTGCCTTATGGACTGGCATAAACTTTGCGGAAAATTTACATAAAGACCTAAAAACTAACAGCTTAAAACTAAAAGCTAAACTGGTCGGGGCGAATCACCTTTCGGGACATCTATATTCATTTTTGCTTAATTCTAAATCCTTAATCCTAAATTCTAAAATTTTTCCCGCGATTGCTTTAGTAATAAGCGGTGGGCATACGATGCTTCTATTAATGAAAGGCTTGGCGCATTATAAAAAACTTGGCGAAACAAGAGACGACGCAGTAGGTGAATGTTTTGATAAAACCGCAAGGTTGCTCAAGCTCCCCTATCCGGGCGGACCGGAAATTGAAAAACTCGCCAAGCTCGGTAATCCGAAAGCCGTGGATTTTCCCAGGCCGATGCTTAACCAAAAAAATTACGACTTCAGTTTTTCCGGCCTCAAAACCTCCGTTCTTTATCATCTTAGGGATACAAAATACGAGATACAAAATACAAAATACAAAACTGACATCGCTGCGAGTTTCCAACAAGCGGCGTTTGACGTTTTAATTAAAAAAACTTTGCGGGCAGTGGAAGAATTTGGCGCAAAATCTGTTATGATTTCAGGAGGTGTAGCGGCGAATAAATCATTACAAAAGGAGTTTAAGAAAGAGATAAATAAAAGGTTTAAGATTAAAGAAATAAGAAATAAGAAGCCGGAATTGTTTGTGACGAAATTCCCAACTGACAACGCGGCGATGATTGCGGCGGGAGCGTATGTTGATTATTTAAATAAGAAAAAATACAAATTGGTAGCCAATGGGAATTTATCTTTATAGGTTAATTCCCGAATTACGAATTACGGATTGCGGATAAAAAAAGACAAAAAATGTTAAATTTAGTAAAACAACTTAATTGGAAATTAAACTTCGCGGTTTTGTTTTTGATAGCGGCGGGGCTGATGACTTTGGCTTCAAGCCAGCCGGATTTGTTCTGGAAACAACTCATTTTTGCCATTGTGGGAATTATTATCGCCACGGCATTTGTCTTTTTTAATTGGCAATCTTACGCTAATTATCACGGAGCGGTTTTTGGGCTTTATATTGTTTCAATTTTGCTTTTAATTATCGCCGGCTTTTTCGCTCCTTCAATAAGAGGCACAAAGGGCTGGCTGGTTTTTGGAGACATTCACTTCCAAGTTTCGGAATTCGCAAAGCTCGCTCTTATAGTTGTGTTTGCTAAATTTTTCAGCCGAAAAAATATCGGCATCGCAAAATTTTCAAATTTATTCGGCTCGTTTTTGTATTTCTGTATTCCGGCAGGGTTTGTGGTTCTTCAGCCGGATTTTGGTTCGGCGCTTGTTCTCTTTTGTATTTGGTTTGGCTTTCTTTTAGTGAGCGGAATAAAATATAAACACTTGATAATTGCCGTGATTATTTTTTCAATTTTGGGAGGCGTAATTTGGAATTCAGTTTTGGAGAATTATCAGAAAGACAGGATTATGGGATTTATTTTTTCGGAAATGGACCCGTTGGGAGTGAATTATAACGTTATCCAAGCGAAAATCGCCATTGGTTCGGCGGGACTTTTTGGCAAGGGGTTCGGGCAGGGAAGCCAAGTACAGCTTGGTTTTTTGCCCGAGGCTTCAACGGACTTTATTTTTTCAGCTTTCGTTGAAGAATGGGGAATACTTGCCGGATTGCTTTTAATTTTCGTTTTCGCATTTTTGATTTTAAGGATCATCAGGATAGGATTGGACGCGGATAATAATTTCGGGCGGTTTGTTTGTTTGGGAACGGTAATTCTTTTTGTGGTGCAATTCGTTTTTAATATCGGTTCAAACTTGGGGCTAACGCCGGTTATCGGGGTCACATTTCCGTTTTTAAGCTACGGCGGTTCAAGCCTATTGACGAATTTAATTTTTGTGGGTATAATCCAGTCAGTTTTTATACGCCGTTCTATTTAATTTAAATGAACAAAAACAGATTAATACTCTCGTCTTTTTTTATTTTGGCGGCTCTAACGCTCGGATGGTCACTTTTCCAAGGGAAAGAATCGATTAATTTATCGCAGTCCAGGGAGGTGGAAATCAGCAGGGGAATGAGTTTTGACAAGGTTTCAAGTGAATTAAAAGCGAATGGCATTATTTCATCGGAAACGGTTTTTAAAATCTACGGCGCGCTGAGCGGAAGTTTTGACAAAATAAAACCGGGAAGGTATCTTTTTCCCCAAAATATTGAAGTTTCGCGGTTGATGAAAATTTTAGTTGATGGACCGGAAGAAATTTCAGTTATTGTTCCTCCGGGGCTAACGCTCGCGGAAATAGACGACAGGTTGAGCATGGCGGCGGTAATCAAACCGGGCGAGCTGATAAATTTTAATGTTGATAATTTAAGAAAAAATTACCCATGGCTTCCGGCGGAAACAAAAGATGCCATCGGCGGACCGCTTGAAGGATTTCTTATGCCCGATACTTATAATTTTTTTCCGGGCACGGATGCCGGCTCAGTGACGAAAACATTCCTTGATAATTTTTATAAAAAAGCTATAAGCGCGGGGGGCTTGCTTTTTTTTACGAAACAAGGTAATGTTTTGAAAATAATCAATTTGGCTTCAATCTTGGAAAAAGAAGTGTCGGACAGTTCCGAGCGGTGTTTGGCTGCGGGAA
>QYPD01000017.1 GCA_007279775.1 Spirochaetia bacterium
ATTCTTTGTTTATTGACTGGGGTTTCCGGTTTCAGGCGCGGTCTGAATTTGGACGTTGCTTCCTCCTTGAGTAGACCCGGGCGCTATTAAGAAATCCTCGATAATAGCAATGAAGCCAACTGATAACAGAGCCACAGCTATGGCAATAGCCGCGTAAATTAATTGGCTATGGGCGGATTTTATTTTTTCTGGAGCATCCGCGCCGGTCAAATAATTAAATGCCGCGAAAATAATGAACAGCACGGCTACGATAAAGAAAATCTTGTAAACCCATGTAACAACCGATCTTAAAATATTTAACAAGCCATTAGCGTCTGAAGGCAGACCACCCGTATTAATGCCGTAATCGCCCGGCTCGGGAATCGTGCCCGGCGCGATTGCCGAAACAAAAATCGGGAAAGATAAAACGCAAATTATTGAAAGCGTTAATAAATTTTTCATGTATTTTTAAGCGCCTTTAATAAAATTGTTGATTATCTGAGCCGCCGCAACTGATATCAAAGCGATAACAATCGCCACTATCGCCCAAAGAATCTGGCTCCGAGCTGCCGTTATTTTCGTCGGGTCGCCCTTGGCATTTAAAAAACTGAAAGCGGCGATTAAAATAAATAAAACCGCGACTATAAAAAATATCGTATAAGTGTATTGAACTATTGTCTTTAAAATAGAGAATATTTGGTCGGGGGTGCTGATTGGCGAACCCGCCGCCAATTGCTGAGCCGCGCTATTTAAATCGTAGCTTGCCGCTAACGAGACGTTTAATAAATTCCTTGAAAATTTAGCCATAAATTTAATTTTAACAGCCTAAATTTATTTTACTCCACGGGCCGACAATTCCGCTGAAACCCGTAGCTATCGTTGATATTATTGTATCAATAATTATCCAAGAAAGCAAGGCAATTAAAATGCCGATAACCGCCGCGGTAATCATCTCTTTTCCCTTGCTGAATCTGGCGCTTGAACCGCCGGAAGTCATAATGAATATTCCGCCGACAACTATCATTATCGCCGCCAAGGGGAAAATCAGATACATCATAAAATTTATGATGTTTAACGCCAAATCGCCAAAATAACACCAATTGCAAGCGGGAGTTTCACTCGTTCCGCAAGGAACAAGACCAGCAGCATTGGCAAACGAAACAGAGAATAAGAAATAAGCAATAAGAAATAAGATTGAGTTTTTTATTTTATTAATCATAAAGCGTTTACTTGGTTTTTTGCCTGTTCAAGCGCCCTGTCCGAAGACAATTTTCCGTTTAAAACATATTCTATCATATTTGAAAAAATTTGCTTGACATTTTCGCTATCCGGCTTGCTCCACGATTTTGCAGTGAGCGCCTGTTTGGCGAAAACGCCCAAATTGGAATCGTTTTTATATTTATCTATAAGAGAACGCAATGCCGGCGGCTTTCCGCTTGTTTGAAGATAAATATCCGATATTTTCGGGTCTGCCGTTACTGCAGCGACAAAATTCCATGCCAAAATCTGATTTTTGCTTTGGCGTGAAACCGCCAAACCCCAATAATCGGAATAATTAACCGGCTGGTCAAGATTTGATTGCGGCATGGCGCCGACTCCCAAATTTAAATAAGGATTTTTCTCTTTAATTAAAACTATTGAAGACTGATAGTTGAAAATTACCGCCAAATCCCCTTGGCTGAAAAGGTCTATCGAATTACCGATATTATCGTTCCAGGTGTAATAACCGCTTGAGGGATTAGCGAATTGAATATAAAAGTTAAAAGCCGATAGACCGCTCTGGCCGAAATTCACCTGCCCCTGGCTATCAACCATCTGGCTTCCGGTCTGAAGCATTAAAAGGCTTAATAAGTCCGAAGCGGTATTGATGCTTTTCCCCGAACCGCCTATCGCCGCCGCCGGCTTGGTTATCTGGTTTAAAATGTTAAGTTCGCGAAGTTGAGGAGTTAGGCTCTCAAACTCCGTCCAAGTTTTCGGCACCAAAGCGATTGATTTAGCGTTAAAAATGTCTTTATTGTAAATCAAAGCAAGTGTGTCTATATAAAGCGGAAGAGCATAAACGCTGTTTTCTATGGAGAAATCATGCCGAATAACATCGGGAAATGCTTGCTGGATATAATTCAAGTTTAAAGGCTCGGGCGCCGGCGCGGCTTTGCCATAGTGCTTCGCCAGCCAACCGCTGCGGAACATAAAAATGTCCGGGCCCTGACCCGTTGCCAAAGCGTTTAATAAAGTTTTTTCGTAGATTTCCGCATTATCAAAATGACGGTAATTTATCTGAGCGCTTGCGTTTGTTTTCGAATATTCTTCAATCGCCCGCTGGATGGAATTTGAACTATCGGCTTCAGCCGTGCCCCAAAAACTGAGTTTTGTCTGGTCCACTCCACCTCCCGACCCAAAACTCCAACCGCTTGAGCCCGAAGGCTTCAAGCCGGGTATAACGCCGAGAAAAACTAAAACAAAAAACAAAATTACCAGTCCTATCCCGCCTAAAATTATTATTTGGTTTCTAGAAAGTTGCATTTTGATTTTTGATTTTTCAATTTTGAACTTACAACGTTGCCGCTCCCGCCACTTTATCGCCGCTATTCAACCTCATTACTTTGACTCCCGAAGTGGCGCGGCCCGCCGTCCTAATATCGGAAATTTTCGTTTTAATAATCTGCCCTTTATTTGAAAGCGTCATAAGCTCTTCCTCATTTTCTATTATTTTCGCCACGACTATCTTGCCTGTTTTTTCGGTAATCTTGGCGGTTTTTACTCCCTGTCCGCCGCGGCTCTGGACCTTATATTCTTTAAGCAGCGTTTGCTTGGCAAAACCATTTTCGGTGATTATTAATAACTTTTCGCTTGTCGCTTTCGCCTTGTCGCTTCTATTTATTATATCAAGTCCCGCGATAAAGTCATTCCCTTTTATTTTTATGGCCTTTACTCCGGCAGCAGTCCTGCCCATCGGCCTTAATTGAGATTCTTTAAACCTTATCGCTTTGCCGTTGGCGGTTATCAAAATAATTTCATCTTTACCCGAAGACAATTCAACCCATTTAAGCTCGTCGCCTTTTTGAAGATTAATAGCCGCTATCCCGTTCCTGCGGATATTTTCAAAATCTTCCAAATCAGTTTTTTTTATTATTCCTTTTTTTGTTACCATCACCAAAAATTTTCCTTCCTTTAAATCTTTTTGTTTCGCGCCCGAATAACTGATAATGGCGCTTATCGTTTCATCCGTCGGAATTTCAAGGAAATTTTGGATTACTTTGCCCTTGCTTGTTCGCGAACCGGCCGGAATTTCATAAACTTTTGTCTGAAAAGCCCTGCCCTTGTTCGTGAAAAACAAAATATTGTCGTGCGTATCGGCCGAAATAAAATGGCTGATAAAATCTTCGTCGCTCACGTCGGAACCCACCACTCCCTTGCCGCCCCGATGCTGGACCTTGATACTCGAAGAAAGCGCTCTTTTAATGTAGCCGCTGCCCGAAAGCGTAATCATCACTTCTTCTTGCGGAACCAAATCTTCTTCTTTAAATTCTGTTAATCCCGAAGAAACAAGCCTTGTTCGGCGTTCGTCGCCGTAAATAGTCTTAAGCTCCAGCAATTCTTCTTTAACGACTTTAAGGATTTTTTCCGGGCTCTTGAGCAAAATTTCGAGCTCGCGTATCAATTTCTTTTTTTCTTCAAGCTCGGCTTCTATTTTATTGCGTTCCAAAGCCGCCAAGCTCTGGAGCCGCATTTCCAAAATGGCGCTCGCCTGAATTCCTGTAAATTTGAATTTTTTCACCAAATTTTGATGGGCGTCGGAGCGATCTCTTGATTTTTTAATCGTTGAAATTATTTCGTCTATTTTTGAAAGTGCTTTCGCCAAACCCTCAAGAATATGTTCGCGCTCTTTGGCTTTTTTAAGCTCAAATTTCGCACGCCTTTCAACCACCAATCTACGATGCTCCAAGTGGCCGGCCAAAATTTCTTTAAGAGATAAAAGCTGCGGCTGGATACCGTTAACCAAGGCAATCATATTAAGGTTGAAATTTTTCTGTAGGTCGGTGTGTTTAAAAAGCTGATTCAAAATTTTTTGCGGATTGGCGTCGTTTTTAAGTTCAACCATTATTCTCATTCCTTCCCTGTCGCTTTCGTCGCGCAGGTCACGGATTCCTTCTATTCTCTTGTCCGTAACCAATTCGGCGATTTTTATTATAAGCTCCGACTTGTCCACCTGATAAGGAATTTCCGTGACTATTATATTAAACTGCCCCGCTTTTCTTTCTTCTATTTCGGTCTTCGCCCTGCAAGTTATGGCGCCCCTACCCGAAGCATACGCCTCGATAATCGCTTTTTTGTCGTACATAATTCCGCCAGTCGGGAAATCGGGCCCTTGGATAAATTGCATAAGTTCTTCATTTCCGCTTTTCGGGTGGTCTGCCAAATAAACCGAAGCATCCACTATTTCGGAAAGATTATGCGGAGGAATGTTTGTCGCCATTCCAACGGCAATACCCATTGAACCGTTAAGTAAAAGGTTGGGGAGTTTAGCGGGCAAAACTTTCGGTTCTTCACGGGTAGAATCATAATTCGGCTGCCAATCAACAGTTTCTTTTTCTATATCAAATAAAAGCTCTTCGGAAATTTTTGAAAGCTTGGCTTCTGTGTAACGTTGGGCGGCCGGCGCATCGCCATCAATGCTTCCCCAGTTTCCTTGGCCAAAAATAAGCGGGTACCTTAAAGAAAAATCCTGCGCCATCCTGGCAAGGGCGTCGTAAACCGCCATGTCGCCGTGCGGATGATAACGCGCTAAAACCGTTCCGGTAACATTTGCCGATTTCCTGAACTTGGCGGAATAACCCAATCCTTCTTCCCACATCGTCCATAAAATCCTCCTTTGAACCGGCTTCAAACCGTCCCTTAAATCGGGCAACGCGCGCGAAACTATAACCGACATCGCGTAATCAAGATACGACTCGCGAAGCTCATCTGTTATTTCCCTTTTTTCGATTTTTTGGTCTTTTGAATTCATAAATAACCAATATTATTCTATCACAATTATTTTCTTTTCGGTTATCCGCGAAAAAATATTTTTAAAATTTTCAGCCGCCGAATCAAAAACAACAGACGTCCCGTTTTTTAAAATCTGCCAAAATCCCGGTTCGTCCGCTACGGCTGCGCTTGGAGCCGCCGAAGGGCCTCGGAAAACCGAAACTGTGAAAAAAATCCAAAACGCGGCTATCGCCATAATCGCCGCGACGCTGAATAGAATCATCCATCGTCTTTTTGTCCGTTCTTCGGAATTTTGAATTCTCGCGATAAATCTTTCAATCCACATTATATTTTTAACACCACGACTTGCGTTTTTTTTATTTCCGCCAAATCTTTTCTTTTAATCGTCAGTTTCTCAACGGCTTCGCCGGTTTTTTCTTTGGCTCCGTTAAGCTCTTCCAAAAAATCCTTAACGTCTCCCGCTTTTCTCTTTAAGGACGAAACTTTAAAAAAAGACGGTATTACTATTTTCGGTTGGAATTGTTTAATTATCTTCACGGCCGATTTTAAATCCATGAACGGCGCGCCTCCGGCCGGAAGAAAAATAATGTCCGGCTCTCCTAAATGCTCCAAAACGGTAGGTTCGGGAATTTCGGAAATGTGCCCGAGAAAGCACAAATTAATATCTTCAAGTTTCAAAGAATACGCCGTCTTAAAAAAATTCTTAGACGATTCTTTTATTAGCTGAAATCCGGAAACGTCGGCGCCGTTAACGTTGTATTCTCCCGGACCGACGATTTCCAAAGCCGACGCGGAGTCTTTATTTCCAAAAAAAGAAATAGGGGTAATTGTTTTCAAAATAAGATCGGCTTTAAAGCGTGGCGGTGTCAGACCCGTTTGGGCGTCAAAAGGGTCCGTTAAAACGGAAAATTCGCCGCTTTGGATTTTAAAACAGCCTTCGCCGTAAAAAGTGATGACCATATAGTTATTATTATACTCCAATTTACGCAAATTTACAATATCGTATTAAACAAAAATCCCGTTTCCTCACAAGAACGGGATTTTTGTTTTTAAGTTTAAGCCCCGGTATGACAACGGCGATAGTAATTTTAGGCAACTTTTTAGCAGAGCTCTGCTATTCAAGAAATTCAAAAAGCTAAAAACTTCCTTTATTTCTTCAAAAATTATGTTGCCTCCATCGCCGTTGCTCTACGGGGTAAGCCGAATTCGAACTGAATTTATCTTTCTTCGGTTTCTCTCCTAAGCTTTTCAAGCAAGTGCGCGGCATAATCTTTTCCGCCGATACCAAAAGCAATGCCTCCGGCTAAAGCGATCATAGCCACAAAACCCGTCATCAGAGTGTTGATAAGGCTAACCGCGACGCCAACTTGAATTAAAGCGGCCAACAAACCGAAAATAGCCACCGTCCACCACGCCAAAGTTCCCAAGAAACGCGAGCTCGGAAGTCCCGCGCTTGAAACCGTGGCTCTCACCAATGATTTCAAAAAATTCGCGACAACGACCGAAGCCAGCATTATCAAGACCGCGACAATGATGTTCGGGATGTAAGAAAGAACATCTTTAAGGAACAAAGAAATTCCGTAAAGTCCAAGGATATCCGTAACCGCTAAAACGAAAACGATAACCAAGAACCAATAGACCAAAAGGCCCAAGAATTTCCCAGAATTGATTTGTAGACCCGCTCTTTCAAAAAACGGTGCCAAACCGACTTTTCTCAAACCGGCGTCCACCTTAAGAGCCGCGATTATTTTTTCTATTATCGTTTTAACCACGGAAGCTATCACTAAACCGATAGCGAGGACTATTAATGCGCCGACTAAAGACGGTAAAAAGCTGATAACGCCGTACCAAACGTTTTGGAGCGCGGCGACCAGAATTTCCGTCCAACTTTGAATTACCATAATTTTATTTACTAGATTCAATTCTTCGACCTTTGTTAATTTCATTATATATCTTAAAGCTCCCGATTTAAACCTCTTATTGTGGATAACTCCGATTTGATTTATTATTGAATAATGAGAGATGGAGAGCTTAAAAAGCTAATAAAAGCCGAAGAAAAGCGCCAGGCGGAAACTCTAGATTTAATTCCATCGGAAAATATCGCCTCAAAAAGCGTTTTAGAAGCGCTCGGTTCGGTTTTAACCAATAAATATTCCGAAGGGTATCCGGGAAAACGTTATTATGCCGGAAATGAAATCGCTGATGAAATTGAAAATCTGGCAAAAGAGCGGGCACGGAAAATTTTCCGACTCAATAAAAACTGGCATGTTAATGTTCAGGCATATTCTGGTTCGCCCGCAAATATGGCGGTTTATTACGCCTTGCTTAAGCCCGGCGACAAAATAATGGGAATGTCTCTGCCTTTTGGCGGACACCTAACTCACGGCTGGAAGGTAAATTTTTCCGCGCGCTTTTATAGGTCGGCGCAATATACTACAAACAGAAACGGGTTAATTGATTATTCTGTTGTACGCAAGATGGCAAAAAAAGAACGGCCCAAAATTATCGTGGCCGGCGCAACGGCTTATCCGCGCGTTTTTGATTTTAAAAAATTCGCCTCCATCGCACATGAAGTTAAAGCATATTTTCTTGCGGATATTTCGCATATTGCCGGGCTTATTACATCCGGCGTTCACCCCTCTCCTTTTCCATATGCCGATGTCGTTACAACCACCACGCATAAAACTCTCCGCGGCCCAAGAGGCGCGATTATATTTGCAAATCGCAAATCAAAAATCGCTAAATATAACAATATTGATATCGCTTCAGAAATTGACCGCGCAGTTTTTCCGGCGCTTCAAGGCGGACCGCACGACAATCAAACTGCGGCAATCGCACAATGTCTTTATGAAGCGCTTCAACCGTCTTTTAAAAAATATGGCAAACAGATTGTGAAAAACGCCAAAACATTGGCGCGCGAACTTATAAAATTTAATTTTGAGCTTATTTCGGGCGGAACCGATAATCATTTAATGTTAGTTGACCTTACCAATTTGGGTATTTCTGGACGCGAAGCCCAAAACCGACTTGAAAAAGCAGGTATAATCGTCAATCGAAACACTATTCCTTATGATACCCGTTCGCCATTTGACCCCTCGGGCATCAGGATTGGCACTCCAGCGATAACCAGCCGCGGAATGAAAGAAAAAGAAATGAAAAAAATCGCTGAATTTATCCGTAGGATCTTGATAGAAAATGAAAATCCAGCAACTGTTAAACGCGAAGTAAAAAAACTATGCCTGAAATTCCCTGCAAAGAGATAACTCAAAAAATTATAGACAGCTTAAAATCAAAACCGGCGCCGAAAAAAATTCTGGCTGCTGTTTTGATCGGAGAAAACCCTGCCTCAATAAGTTTTCTTAAACAAAAAGAAAAAATAGCCAAAGAACTTGGCGTTGATTTCAGAATTTATAATTTCAACGATTCGCCTGAAAAAAAACTGACTGACGACAAGCTCCGCCAAGAAGTCGGCAGAATCGCCAATCAAAAACCCGTTGGCGGAATAATTATCCAGCTTCCCTTGCCTAAACAATTCAACGGTCAATATATTTTAAATACCATTCCCCCGGAAAAAGACGTTGATGTTTTGGGCGAACGCGCTTTGGGCGCTTTTTACGCGGGCCGCGGTAAAGTCTTGCCGCCGGCAGTCGGAGTTATTGAAGAAATAATTGTTTATTGTGGATTACGGATTGCGGATTTACGAATCACAGTTATCGGTTCGGGAAGTTTAATCGGTAAACCGATTTCCATATGGCTGGAAAGAAAAACCGCGGAATTAATTATTTTAAACAGCAAAACAAAAAACATTAAAGAAAAATTAAAGGACTCGGACATAATAATAAGCGGTGCCGGAAAAACGAATTTATTTTCCGCCGAAGACGTAAAGGAAAATGCCGTTATAATTGACTTCGGCTATAACCCGATAGAAATGAGTAGTGAGCACGGAGTAATGAGCAAAAAAATAAATGGTGATTTTGATTACTCATCGCTCAATACTCAAAACTCATCACTTTCCTACACTCCCACTCCCGGCGGCACCGGCCCCATTTTAGTGGCGAAAATAATAGAAAATTTTTATAAATTAAACGCGTTATAAATAAAAGTTAGTCTTTATGCCTCTTTCTTCCTGTTTGCCCAAATAACGAATCCAATTAGCGCGGCGTAATAAATAAAAAACAAGACCGCGCCGGAGAAGTTTATTTTTAAAATATTTAGTCCTCCGAAAAATTTTATTATAAAAAGCTCATACGCCAGAAATAAATTAACGAACCAGCCGAAAACTAAAGAAAAATAATAAGAAACAAATCCCAAACCCGCCAAAATAAATCCCAGAGCCATCGTTACGGGTATAAAAGTTAGAATCAAAACATTGCTTATAACCGCGATAAGCGAGAAATTTCCGAAATAAGAAATCAGCATCGGCGCCACCGCAAGCTGCGCCGAAAAAGAGCTTAAAAAATTCTCTTTCACTCCGAAAAAATCTTTTTCTTTATTCAAACGGAAAAATTTCTCAATCGCCGGCACCAAATACACAAGCCCCAAAAGCGCAGCAAATGAAAGCTGAAAGCCGACGTCAAAATTCAAGATTCTCGGATTTTCCAATACCATAAAAAATGCCGCCAAAGCAATGGCATTTCTAAAACTGTAGATTCTGCCCACCTGTTTTGCCAGAAGTAAAATAGAGCCCATTACCGCCGCCCGAACCACCGAAGCTTCTGCTCCGGTCATTAAAACGAAAATAAAAATAATTAAAACGCTTAAAATAAAAGTCCAACGCCGGCTTAAAAAATACCCAAACATTACGCCTATCGCCACGCCGATAACAGAAATATTGTAGCCCGAAAGCGCCACCAAATGTGTAGTACCAGAATTCGCCATCGCGGTTTTCAATTCTTTTGAAAATTCCGCTCGCTCGCCCAAGATAATTCCCGACATAAATGCCGTGCTCTCGGCCGGTAAAACTTTTCGAAGATTAGCTATTGTTTTATTTTTCAAACTAAAAAGAATTGATTTTATTTTTGAGCCCCGGTTTTCAGCAACCAATTCCGCTTTTAAAAAAGCGGCAGTCCCGGAAATGTTTTCTTTTTTTAGATAATCGGCGTATTCGTCCACAGGCGGTTTTTCAATCTTGCCGGAAAAATCAACCAAATCGCCGTATTTAAAACTCGGATAAAGCTGGAGCTTAACCGAAATGTTCCCGCTGTAAGGCGGCAATAATTTTATTATTAAATCTTGCCACTCCCCCCGTTTTGGGTCTTTTATTACCAGCCCCTGAAAATCTATTTTTTCGTTAAAAACGATTTTCGCGCTTTCTTCTCTGTTAAAATCCCGAAAATCAAAATAAAAAGCTCCAGCTACAATTGCCAAACAAAGCGTCGCTAACCAGAATAACCTTTTTGAATTTTTATAAAATCCGCCGAATAAAAATAAAACCGCCAATAAAGCGGTGATAAACAAAATAATCGAGGAACTGATTTTCAAGCTAACGCCGAAAACTCCAAAAATGAAAAATCCGGCGGCATAAAACGCAATGTCATAAATTCGCATTTCAAAATTCAACTCCAATTTGAGCCGACGCGCCTTTTTTAAAAGGATGTTTTATTTCTTTCATTTCC
Organism: Spirochaetia bacterium; assembly: GCA_007279775.1. Taxonomy (GTDB): domain Bacteria; phylum Patescibacteriota; class Minisyncoccia; order UBA6257; family UBA9933; genus QYPD01. The sequence continues at coordinate 10,584 of QYPD01000017.1, forward strand.
GTAACCAAATCCGCTTTTTTAATAAAACTTTTCGGAGCGCCGCGACCAGTAAGAATGACCACTAACGCTGATTTATGAAAAGTGATAACTTTTAGAATATCAAACGCTTTAATCAATTTCAAACCAACAGCCACATTGATTTCATCAAGAATAATCAGTTCCCATTTTCCACCTAAAATTTCCTTTTTCGCCAATTTTAAAGCATTTTGAGCGGCTTTTTTATGTTCGCTTAAAGGAAGTTTGTCGCCTAAAATTTTCACGAATCCTTTCCCGGCCGGAATTATTTTAATTTTCGTCCCAAAACTCAAGGCTTGAATTTTTTTGAAAAACAAATGTTCGCCACTTTCAAAATTTTTAATAAATTGAATTATTAAAACTTTCCTTCCCCTGCCCAAAGCCCTAACCGCCTGACCTAAAGCGGCAGTTGTTTTTCCTTTTCCATTGCCAGTAAAAACAATAATCATCCAGGTAGTAGAAACTCGACTGCACAAAAATAGCGAGCCGAAAATCTATGTTAATTTAATATATTTTAATCACGATAATAATTTTATAACCTGATAAATTTTTATTTTGTGGGGCGAGCTAATGTCGAGTTTTCACTACCTGGCATTTCTACATTTTTTCCAAAACGTTTATTCCCAAAAGATTCAAGCCATTTTTTATCACTATCGCCGTCGCTTCTATTAGTGCCAAACGCGCTTCCATGAGCGGCTTTTCAGATTTTAAAACCGGAGAGGTTTCATAGAAAGCATTCGCTTTTTCTGCCAGCCGCAAAAGATAATCGGCGATTTTATTCGGTTCATATATTTTTGCCGCATCTTCAACCGCTTCGCCGAAACGCGACAAGTGAAAAATCAAATTAAATTCCGCTTTATTTTTAAGAAGAGAAAGGTTTATTTTTTTGCTCCCACGATTTTTGGCCTGCCTGCCACGCCTACCGGCAGGCAGGTCGGTAGGCACGGACTTTTTCAAAACGTTTTTAAACCGGGCGTAAACGTATTGGATATAGGGAGCGGAAGCACCTTTGAAATTAAGCATTTTATCCCAATCAAAAATAATGTCCGATCTTCTACTTTGAGACAAATCAAAAAATTTAACGGCGCCGATTCCGACAACGCGCGCGATTTTTTGCTTTTCTTTTGCCGGAATTTTCGGGTTTAATTTTTCAACGATTTTTTCACTCCGCATTACCGCTTCATTTAAAACGTTTTCCATTTTTATCAACCTTCCTTCCCTTGTGGCGAATTTTTTCCCGCCCGAGGCGAGCATCATGCCAAACTTAACGTGCCCAAGCTGCTCAAGTTTAGCGAAACCAAGAAGCTCGGCACAGCGGAAAACCTGATCCAAATGAAACGTTTGCTGATTCGCCGCCACATAAAGAATTTTATCGGCTTTCCATTTTTTCAAACGGTGGCGGATTGCCGCTAGCTCACGAGTGGTATAGATGGTCGCTCCATCTGATTTTTGGATAATTTCGGGCGTTTCACTCCCAAGAATCTTAACCACCACCGAACCATCCTCTCCTTTTTCGGCGATTCCCCGTTTCAAGGCATCTTGAACAAGTGATTTCATTTCCGATTCGTAATAACTCTCGGGAATTGTATTTTCTATCTTCATCCCTAAAATCTTATATACCCGTTCAAAGTCCTCCATTGACTTTCTGGAAAACCATTTCCAAAGTCTAAGATTTTTCTTATCGCCGTCTTCAAGTTTTTTAAACTCGTTTCTACCTTCATTTAAAAGCTCGGAATTTTCTTTCGCGGCCGCCGAAAACTTAACGTACAAATTCAATAATTCGTTAATCGGGTCTTTTTTTATTTTTTCCTTATTGCCCCACTTTTTATAACCCGCAATGAGCAAACCAAATTGAGTTCCCCAATCGCCCGGGAAAGAAAGAGAAACGACTTTATAGCCGTCAAATCTTAAAATATCAACCAGCGCCTGGCCGATAATTGTGGAGCTTAAATGATGAATACCCAACGGCTTGGCGATATTAGGGGAAGAATATTCTATAACAATAGTTTGCTTTTTTATCTTTCCCCTGCCAAATTTTTCTTTTTTCGCAAGAATTTCTTTAATATTACTTTGTAAAATTTTCGGCGAAAGCCAGAGATTTACAAATCCCGGCGTCGCAACTTCAATTTTTTCAAAAAGACCAGATTTGAGATTTGAAATTTGATATTTGATATTTTCCGCTATCTCCATCGGATTCTGCTTTAAAGTTTTCGCCAATTTCAAAGCGGCATTAGTTGAATAATGTCCGAAATTTTCATTTTCAGGAACTAAAATCTCCACAGCCGCAGACTCACGCGGACTTAACGCAGACTCACGCAGAAATACGTCAACGGCTTTTTTAATATAAATTTCTATTTTCG
>QYPD01000038.1 GCA_007279775.1 Spirochaetia bacterium
ATTATGAATATATACCCATAACTATACTTTGTCAATAACTTTAATACAGCGAGAGTTACCCTCTCATAAAAATAAAAAGTGAAAATGTTTGTTATAATTCGATTTCCAGGAAGGGGACTAGTTCGAGTCTTAGATGGGTGACGTTTCTTGGATTCGAACCTACTCTCAAAAAATCTAGGAAATAACGCTCTTCAGTCTCCCTCGATACTGCGCTGACTGGTGCTGCCGGTCTTCCACTCGAACCGTCTCAGTCTAGAACCGGGAATAATCTGATTTTATCTTACTTTTTTATATTTATCCACAACCGAGTTAGGATTCGAACTGCGATCAAACCGAAATCTTGGTTCGAGTCTTGGATAGGTCATTTAAATCTAGTTTACTGTCTCTATTAATGTCTTTAAGCCACTTCTTATTTTTTCCCTTACTTCTTTATCACTTCCATGCATCGCATAATGAGGAATTTGATATATTTTATTTTTCCCCACTGTTCCCATTTTATTTGTGATATCAAAGCTGAGGTTACCCATGCATATAACGGCGAGCTTGTCTGATTCTAAAACTTTTCCAAGCAAATTCATCTCTTCTTCTAATAGTTTCTTGTTTTTATCAGAAACATCCGGATTATTTTTTAGAAACTTCTTGAGTTTATCACTTGTGGAATGGTATTCGGTTTTAATGATGTCGGTCATATACGCTCCGCAGAACTGGGGAAATTCTTTCTGAATAATTTCTGCCAGTCTACGACAGGAGGATTTCTTCCAACTACGCCCTTTTTTATATTTTAAATCTGAATGGTAATTAGCCCAATCAACTTCCTCTTTTAAGTCACGACTGGCATTTAGTCCCATAAAAATAATAGTTGGTCTTATGAGAGATGTAAAATTTCTCTTTTGTATAAATGGTTCAATTTTTCCGTCTTCATCCCAAAGAGCCCAACTGCCGCATTTACCGAATTTCTTTCCTAGTTGTAATAAACTTTCATCTTTCATTAAGTTTGAATTATTTAAAATGTCTTTTTGGTTCGATTTCCAGAGAGGGTACGGGTCTTGGTCACCCAGGACCCGTTGTCAAAAGGTGGCTTAAAACCTCGCTCTTTGGTCTCCCTCGATACTGCGCTGACTGGTGCTGCCGGTCTTCCACTCTAACTAACATTAATTTCTTCTCATAAAATCTCGCTTTTTATTTTATCACTTTGGTTCGAATCCCAGACGGGTTTACTTCCGGTATCTTTTTTGTGAAAACGAAACCGATAAAAACGAATACGGCCATCGCTACTGCTGCGGCACGGTAATTAAACGCTCCAACTCTTGGTAGATAAGTTACGATAAGTCCCCACGAAATCGGACCAATGAATGTGGCGAGACGCTCCATAAGCGTGTAGTAGGTAAATGACTGATTGACCATTGATGGTGGTGTTAATCGCATCAGATATGCTCGGGTGACAGTCCATATCGAACCGAACCATAATCCCATCGCGACGCAGACGAAAATAAAAAACGTGAAATTCTTAGCAACGGCCATAAGAGGAAATATAATGAGCCAACCGCCCAATATCCAAAGAAGAGTTCTTTTGAGTCCTATTTTGTCGGCAATCCAGCCGCTTATCGGGGCGCCTATAGCAGACGTAACAAGAATACCAAGAAGCAGATATGACTTTATGTCATCGCTCACGCCGAAAAGCTTATCGACGTAGATAGGAAAGTTGTTTGATGCGGTAGTGACGGCATCATTGAAGAAAAAATATGCGAGGAGGAATAAACCAACACCGGGTGACTTGCACAGATTCAAAAACGATCTGAACACATTTTTATATTCCACTTTCACGCTTATTGGTATCACGGTTCGCACGCCGCTCTCTTTGAAGAAGATTAGCATAGGGCTGGCAAACAAGAGAAAGAAGAAAGCGGCGGGGATCAATGTTTGAGCGCGACCCGGCTCACCCAGAAGCGTTATGGTTCCGGCCGCAAACGGTAGGGCCACTAGGAGGCCCACCATCTGCCCGAGCCAATTACCGAATTGACCCCATCCCGAAGCAAGACCGTGTTTCTCCGACGCAGCCACATCGTGAAGTAAGGGATTATAAAAAGTGAAACAGAATAAATAGAAATAGGTGGCAAGAGAAAAAGTAACGATACTTATCACGTAATGTTCGGGGAAAAACGTGGCTATCAATCCAGTTGCAGAAAAGAAAATGACAGATAGAAGTGTAGTTGTTCTTAAACCCGGCATGTTCACCTTAATCTTGTCTGCAATTGACCCGGCGACTGGTACGGTGAGAAGGAACAATAAACTTGAGCCTACGAAGGTCATATTGAACCAAAAGTCAGACACGCCGCGGTCAACCACGAGCCATTGTGAATAGTAAAGAAAGAAGGTAATGAGGACAAACGAATTGGCAAAATCGTATAGAGCCCATAGCGATAACTGTTTTATATTAATTCCGTTTTTCATTTATTTTTTTGCTTTAGTTCGATTTCCAGAGAGGGTACGGGTCTCGGACGTCCATGACCGGTGAGTGGAATTTGGCTTAAAACCTCGCTCTTCAGTCTCCCTCGATACTGCGCTGACTGGTGCTGCGGGGCTAGGAATCGAACCTAGAACTTCAGGTCCAGAGCCTGACGTGTTGCCAGTTGCACCACCCCGCAAAAATCTGTATAAATCCGTTTTCTTATCAGTGTTTATCCGTGTTTTTCAAACTCTCTATTATCGCAATCTCAAACGGCACAATCACAAACGGACTATATCGCATTTCCGTATGCGCTTCAATCAACAACTTCATTAATTTTATTATTTTTTCAGGGTCAATTATTTTGCCGTGTTTTTTGATGGCTTTCAATTCTTGGTCTGTCATTTCGCGGCTAAAAATTTCTTCAAGCTCGGGGCTGAATTTCAAGGCTAAAACTTTCCGCAAATAATGGATTAAATCTTTGTTGAATTGGATTAAGTTGTATCCGCTTTCGTTGATTTCGGAAAGGAATTTCAAGCTTGCTGCCAAATCTCCGTTTATCAAAAATTCCGCTAATTCGGAAATCCTTTTAAAAGCAACTTGCCCGATGATGCTTTCCACATCCTCCGTGTTAATCACGGACGTACGCGGATTGGACACTGACTTACGCGGACTATTTATTTTTTGTTTCGGTTTTGTTTATATTATCTTGCGTAAAATTGTCCGTGTTTGTCTGTGTTTTGTCTGTGTTTGTCCGTGCAAGTGAAGAGATTTGGTCTAGCAGCGATTCGGCATCTCTGAAACTTCCTCCGCCGCTCGCGGCAATAAGCTCTATGGCGGAATCCGAAATATTTATTTTTTCCAGCTTGGCTATGCTTTTCAATTTTCCAATAATTGTTTCAAGCGGCAATCTTTTGAAGTGGAATCTTTGGGTTCTGGAAACAATCGTCGCCGGCATCTTTTCAAGTTCGGTTGTTACCAAAATTAACATTGCGTGCGTCGGCGGTTCTTCCAATGTTTTAAGCAGCGCGTTGAAAGCGTCTTTTGTCAGCTGGTGCGCTTCGTCGATAATATAAACTTTACGGCTTAAGGCGGCAGGGGACACGCGAATGCTTTCTTTAAGGTTTCTGATTTCGTCTATGCCGCGGTTTGAAGCGGCGTCTATTTCAATAACATCAAGCGCCCGGCCGTTGTCTATTTCAACGCAAGCCTGGCATTCATTGCAAGGTTCGCCGGTTTTTTTGAAAGCTTCATCTGTTTGCCTTTTTTGGCAATTGGCAAGCTTGGCGAGGATTCTTGCCGTGGTGGTTTTACCGCTGCCCTTAGAACCGTAAAATAAATAAGCGTGCGCTAAGCGGTCCAAGCGTCCGGCGTTTTTAAGAGTTTCCGAAACAACATCCTGTCCAAGGATGTCGGAAAACACTTTTGGACGATATTTTCGGTAAAGTACCAACATAGTGGCCTAATTCTACATCTTTTAGCCCCATCTTGACAAGTCCAGACAGCCTGCTATAATGGCTTTAATACTATATGAGTACAACCGCAGTTTTAGTGCTGCCTTTTTTTATAGCGAGTTTAGTCGTTGCGGGACCGCTGGTAAGCGCGGTTCCCAGCCACGCGGAAGTAGTAGACGCGCTTAAATCAAGCCCGCTGCAAACTCAAAAAACAGAGCTTTTGGCGCAGAGCCATCCGATTTTAAAAGAATCATCAGTTTTACACGATTCGGCAAATAAGTCCCCAAAAGCGGTCAAAATTCTTGCCACGGCTTATTCGAGTTCGCCCGATGAAACGGACGACACTCCCTTTATAACCGCTTCCGGAAGCCGCGTGAGAAACGGGGTTATTGCCGCCAACTTTTTGCCGTTTGGCGCCAAAGTGAGATTGCCGGGAGTTTTCGGCGACAAAGTTTTTACCGTTGAAGACAGATTGAAAGAAAGTTACAATGACAGAGTAGATATTTGGTTTCCAAGTAAGGGAGAAGCTTTAGAATTTGGCGTTCAAGTCACCGAGATGGAAATCCTTTAAACCGATCCCAATCTACGAATTTATCCGAATGCCCCGAATGGCTACGAATATTTTTTGTAGTTATTCGGATTTATTTGTAGATTCGGATGCAATTTGTAGTTTTGGATCGCTCTTCAAAATGACATCGCGATATTTTGAAATCTTTCTATGCTTAGTGGTTATCGCGGTATGTTTTTTGGTCGGGCTTAAAATCGGGCCTTTTTTGTTTCCAAACTACACACAGACTAACACGGAATTAACACAGACTAATGCGGAAAATGAAGCGCAAAGCGTATCCGCGCTAAGTCAAACAGAGTCCATGTTAAGTCCGAACGAGTCCGTGCTTGCGGAAGAAAATTATTGCGTTTCCGATATAAAGTTTTCAGATGAATCGGACAAAAAATTCTGCTCTCAAAAATCAAAAATCGGAGGCACGAAAGGATTAGAAATAAATTTAACCGCGGAAAAAGCTTTGCTTTATGAAAATGGAAAATTAACCAGCATTTTGCCGCTGGCTTACCAATCGCAGGAAGGGAAGTGGTATCAGGCGCCAACGGGCTATTATTTCGCCGGCGTGAAAAAAGAAAAGCATGTGTCTTCTATTTTCCCGGTAACAATGCCTTACGCTTTTCAATATTACGAAGACTTTTTCATCCACGGCATTCCATATTATAAAAATGGCGAGCAAGTGAGTTCAAGTTTCACCGGCGGATGTCTGCGCTTTGCCGACGGCATCGCCGAACAGATTTTCAATTTTATAAATCCGGGAGACCCCGTTTTGGTTTACAAGACTTTTGACGACTTGAGTTTGAA
>QYPD01000045.1 GCA_007279775.1 Spirochaetia bacterium
GTAAGAATAAAGAAGTGGTTTATATCGCTAAAAACGTGCAGCCTTGCAAATCTGTAATTTGCCCATCAGTTTCTCCCGACAGGCCGGCATTATATGTTTTAGAAATAAACGGCGGCAAAGCCGATGAAATTGGCTTAAAAATCGGCAATAAGGCGGAATTTGAGTTGCGGTAACAGGCTTTAAGTTATATAATTTTATAATATGGAAAAATTCATTTGGAAAGAAGAATATAGTGTCGGCATAAAAGAAATAGACGAACAGCACAAACATTTTTTTGAAATTGCGAACGGGACTCTTGATTTGACGACGAAAGAAAATTTAACCAAAGAAGAGACCATTAAAGGCTTACAAGAACTTGGCGATTATGCCTTTTATCATTTGAGTACCGAAGAAGGTTATTTTGATAAATTTAAATATCAAGACGCGCCGCTTCACATTAACGCGCATAATAAATACCGTGAAGCCGTTAACGAATATTTTGCAAGGATAGATGACGAAAATACCGATATAAAAAAATTAGCGGAAGAAATGGCTTCGTATTCCGGCAATTGGCTTTTGGCGCATATTGTCGTGGTGGACAAACGATACACGAAGTTTTTCAACGAGCACGGCTTAAATTAATCGGTTTAAATTACCATGGTTCAAAAGAATAAATTGGCCAAAAAACCAAAAGTAGTCGCCGTTAGCGGAGGATTTGACCCGATTCATGTTGGTCATATTAGGTTATTTAAGGAGGCAAAAAAATTAGGGGATAAATTAATTGTTATTTTAAATAATGATAATTGGTTTAGTATAAAAGGACGAACCCTTTTCATGCCGGGAGTAGAACGTAAGGAAATTATTGAAGCGCTTAAGCCCGTGGATAGGGTTATTTTGAGCCATCATAAGCCTTCAAAAAAAGTTTTTGACAGGAATACGAGGGAATATAGTGTTTGTCGAGAATTGGAAAAATTAAAACCGGATATTTTTGCGAATGGCGGTGATCGGTTTAAAGACGATGTGCCGGAGGTTGAAACTTGCAAAAAAATCGGTTGTAAAATAGTCTTTGGCATCGGTAATGGCGGTAAGGTACAATCTAGCTCTTGGCTTTTGGCGAAATATATTGATAAAATAAACAATAAAAAAATTAAAAAAGTCGGAAAAAATAAAAAATAAATTTAATTTAAAATTATGAAAGGATATATTACAAATATAGAAAAAGAAACATTGGAGAACGAACTTTATAGAAAAGTTCTTTTTACGGCTAATTACAGCCAGCTTGTTTTGATGAATTTGAAGCCGGGCGAAGAAATCGGTGAAGAGGTCCACGGCTTAGACCAATTTTTTAGGTTTGAAAGTGGGAACGGCAATGCGGTCTTGGAAGGAATTAAACATGAAGTGAGCGACGGTTCGGCGGTAGTCGTTCCGGCAGGCACAAAACACAATATAATAAACACTTCAGCTGATAAGCCGCTAAAACTTTATACTCTTTATTCTCCGCCGAACCATAAAGACGGCACAATTCATAAAACAAAAGCGGAAGAAGTTGAGGAGCATTTTGACGGAAAAACGAGCCAATGAAAAGTTTTATCAAGAAACGGAAAATTTTAATTACAGTTGTAGCGGTCGCGGTTTTGGCGGTAAGCGGCTATTTTTATTTTAATCGCCAGATCGGCTCGGGTATTGAAACGGTTGAGGTAAGGCGTGGAAACGTGTTTCAGGAAGTGAGTGTTACCGGAAGCGTCAAACCTTCGGAAAACGTCGATTTGGCTTTTGAAAGTGGCGGAAGGGTCTCGAAAATTTACGTTGAAGTCGGAGGTATGGCTGTTTCGGGCCAAGCGCTCATCCAACTTGATGATTCCGAAGTTTACGCCAATCTTGCCGGCGCGAAGGCGAATTTAAAAACTAAAGAGGCTGAACTTGATGAATTGATTCGCGGTACTCGCGAAGAAGAAATAACAATCAGTCAGACGAAAGTTAATAATGCCCAAACGGTTTTGGACGAGTCGAAAAAAGCTCTTGTTGAAAAAATAAAAAATTCCTATACCACTTGCGATGACGCCATCCGCAATAAAGCGGACAGTTTTTTCAGGACGCCGGCCATTCCCGCGCCCCAACTTAACTTTTCTGTTTCTGACAGCCAATTAAAAATAGATATTGAAAATCAAAGAATGGCGATAGAAGAAACATTGATTTTTTGGAGTTCGTCTTTGGCGGAAATAACAGTTGATTCTAATTTAACATTGTATGTCGCCGAAGCGAAAAATAATCTTAGCCAAGCAGGTTCATTTTTGGATAAGGCGAATTCGGCTTTAAACGGTCTTAGTGCCGGCGCCAGCGTTTCGCAAACTACGATAGACGGCTGGAAAGCCGGAATTTCAACCGCAAGAACGAATATCAGCGTGGCGATAGACAGCGTTTCGACCGCTGAGACGAATTCCAAAAACGCCCAATCGGCGTTGTCTTTGGCGCAACAAGAATTGAATTTGGAAATAGCCGGTTCCACAGTTGAAGAAATAAACGCGCAGGAAGCCCAAGTTGAAAAAGCTCGCGCCGATGTTTTAAATTATCAAGTTCAAGTGGATAAAACTATTCTTCGCTCTCCGATAAGCGGAATCGTGACCAAGCAAGACACTAAAATAGGGGAAATCGTTTCAGCAAATACTATTATAGTTTCCATTATAAGCGGAAATCAATTTGAGATAGAATCAAAAATTCCTGAGGCGGACATCGCCAAAATTAAAATCGGAGATTTGGCTAAAGTCACGCTTGACGCTTATGGCGAAGACGTTATTTTTGACGCGAAGGTGGTAAAAATAGACCCGGCGGAAACGATTATTGAAGGAGTAGCAACATATAAAACAACTCTTCAATTTGAAAAAAACGACGACAGGATAAAATCCGGAATGACGGCGAATATAGATATTTCAACGAACAAGCGTGAAAACGTTTTAGTTGTTCCACAGAGGGCTGTTATTTCTGAAGGAACGGAAAAGTTTGTTATGGTAGACAATGGAACTCCTAACTCCGAAAAACGGAAAATAGAAACAGGCCTCCGTGGCATTGACGGAAATATTGAAATTATTTCCGGCCTTAACGAGGGTGAAAAAATTTCCGCCCTTGGAATAGTTCAATAAATTACTGTATGCCTTTGATAGAGTTAAAAAATATAGCGAAATCGTATTCTGATGATGATGTTGAAACACCCGCGCTTCACGGTATTTCTTTTGGCATAGAGCAAGGAGAATTCGTGGCAATTATGGGTCCTTCAGGTTCGGGCAAGTCAACTCTTCTTCACATTATTGGTTTTTTAGACAGGCAGACAAAGGGAGAATATTTTTTCGACGAAAAAAAAATGGACGATTATTCAAAAGAGGAATTAGCTCATGTCCGGAACAAGGAAATGGGTTTTATTTTTCAATCGTTTAATCTTCTTCCCCGGACAACGGTGCTTGAAAACGTAAAATTACCCCTTTATTATTCAAAAATTAAAGAATCTTCTTGGGATAGAATCGCGCTTGAAGCGATTGATACGGTTGGCTTATCGCACCGCGCCCACCATCTTTCTTCGCAGCTTTCCGGCGGTGAAAAACAAAGAACGGCGATAGCCCGCGCTTTGGTAAATTCTCCACAGGTTATTTTTGCCGACGAGCCGACGGGAAATTTAGATTCAAAATCCGGCGGACAAATTATGGAATTTTTGGAAAAACTGAATTCAGCGGGCCATACAATAATTTTAATAACTCACGAAACTTACACCGCCGAATACAGCCAAAGGATTATACGCCTTAAAGACGGAGAAATTGAGAGTGATGAAATGGTTGAACGCGACCACAGAAGAACGGGTAAAGACCATTTTATGAAATAATTTTATGACATTACGATATACTTTTAAAACGGCTATTATCGGCCTTAGAACTCATAAGTCGCGTTCGGCGTTGACGATTTTGGGAATAGTCATTGGCATTACGGCAATAATGCTGGTTTTGTCTTTGGGCGAAGGCGCGCAAAATTTAATTCTAAGCCAAATTCAAAGTATTGGTCCGAAGGTGATAACGGCTGTACCTGGTAAGCAACCGAAAGGCCCAACGGATATTTTTTCCATGTTTGCCGATTCATTGAAGCAAAAAGATTTAGACGCTCTTAGCCAGAAATCCAATGTTCCGCATGCCGAAAAAATAATGCCTATCGTTTTTGGAAGTGAAAGCTTGGCTTACGGAAATGACACTTATCGCGCGACTATTTTCGGCGCCACGGAAATTTTCGCCGGATTATACGATATATATCCCGATAAAGGCAGAAATTTCAACGAAGACGACGTTAAGAGTTATTCCAACTCGGTGATTATCGGTTCAAAAATAGAAAGCGAACTTTTTGGCGGAGAAGAGGCGCTGGGTAAAAAGGTTAAAATAAAAGGAATAAACTTTAGGGTTGTCGGAATTTTACCGCAAAAAGGGCAATTTTCATTTTTGAATTTTGATGAAGTGGCGATTGTCCCTTACACCACCGCCCAGCAATATATTTTCGGAAGAAAATATTTTGACCGGTTTGTCGTTGAGGCCGATACGGAAGCGAACGTGCCGGCAACGGTTGAAGACGTAAAAATAACATTAAGAAATTCTCATAATATAACAGACCCCGGGAAAGATGACTTTTTTATTGAAACGCAGGCCCAAGCCATGGAGACGGTTGGCACAATAACTAATGTATTAACGATGTTTTTGGCGGCAGTCGCCGCGATTTCGCTTTTGGTCGGCGGAGTGGGCATTATGAACATAATGCTTGTTTCGGTTACCGAAAGGACTCGCGAGATTGGTTTAAGAAAAGCAATTGGCGCTACAGAAAAAAATGTTTTATTCCAATTCCTTTTGGAATCGGTTATTTTAACCGCGCTTGGGGGATTGATAGGTATAATTTTGGGAACGTCGCTTTCGGCGGCGATAGCGCTTGTTTTAAGCAAGGTTCTTGTGTTGGATTGGGGATTCGTTTTTCCATTGAGCGGAGCGCTGATGGGTTTGGGGGTTGCCGCTTTAACGGGTTTGGTTTTCGGACTTTATCCGGCGCGGCAGGCGTCTAAAAAGAGTCCGATAGAAGCGTTAAGATATGAATAAAGTTGGAAAAATAAATTTAAAAAACGGCATTAATCTTAAAGACGCGGTTTTGAAGGTCGTTGACGAAATCGGCGGTTTTAAAAAATTCATCAAAACTGGCGACGTGGTTTTTTTAAAACCGAATTACAATACCGCCGACCCGTCTCCCGCTTCAACAAGCGTTGATTTTTTGAAAGTCGCCGTTGAGCTATCTTACGACTTCGGCGCCAAGCTTGTCATGATAGGAGAATCTTCAACAATGACTTTAAATACCAAAAAGATTCTTGGCAAGGCCGGTGTTTTTGAATTACTGGAAATGAAAACTCCTCCGCGTATCTATACTTTTGAAGAAGGAGCTTGGGTAAAAAAAGAAATTCCCGGAGCGAAATATTTAAAAAAAGTCAGTATTCCGGAAATTTTAGAAAGAGCGGACAAATTAATTCTTCTGCCGTGCCTTAAAACCCACAAATACGCCCAATTCACCGGCGCCTTGAAACTTTCGGTCGGATTTGCTAAGCCGAACCAGCGCGTTTTCTTGCATTTAAACTTGCAGGAAAAAATTGCCGAACTTAACAAAATAATCCATCCGGATTTGATTATTATGGATGCGAGGAAATGTTTTATTTCAGGCGGGCCTTCAAAGGGCGTTATTCGCGAGCCGAATTTGATTTTGGCTTCGGAAGACAGAGTGGCGATAGACATTGAGGGAATAAAAATAATTCAAAACTTTGAAGGAAATTCTTTGGCGGGAATAAATCCCGAAGATTTGCCGCAGATAGCAAATAGTAAACATTAAGCAGTAAGTTGTGGCAAGTCGGCTATTGAGATAATGGCCGTTTTTTTGTATATTTAAAGGGATGCCCAGTAACTCAACTCCGAAGGGATTAACTCTGAGTTGTTGAGATTGGTTGCTGGGACAAAAATTAAGATTATATTATTAATTCCTTAGCTTAGATATAAGTTAATCCAATAACTTACATCGGAGTTGAGTTCATTGGGGATGTTTAAAAACCTCAAAAATTTCAATCCTGCGGAAATTGAAGAAAAAGTCCTTGATTTTTGGCGGACTAACAAGATTTTCGAAAAATCCGTTGAAAAGCCGGCATCGGGAAAACCCGCCGGCGATTACATTTTTTTTGACGGTCCTCCTTTTGCCAACGGTTTGCCCCATTACGGGCATATTTTGGCTTCAATAATAAAAGATGCGATTCCCCGTTATCAAACTATGAAGGGTAAAAGCGTAAAAAGGCGCTGGGGCTGGGATTGTCACGGTTTGCCGGTCGAATTTGAAACTGAAAAAGAATTGGGGCTAAAAAGCAAAAAAGATATTATTAATTTTGGTATTGAAAAATTCAACGAAGCCGCGAGAGTCAGTGTTTTGAAATACGAGTCGGAATGGAAAAAAACGATTCCCAGAATCGGCCGCTGGGTTGATATGGAAAATCCGTATAAAACAATGGACGTTGATTATATGGAATCGGTTTTGCGGGTTTTTAAGGATTTATATGATAAAGATTTAATTTACAAAGGCTA
>QYPD01000003.1 GCA_007279775.1 Spirochaetia bacterium
ATATAAAACAATGGACGTTGATTACATGGAATCGGTTTTGCGAGTTTTTAAAGATTTGTACGATAAAAACTTGATTTATAAAGGTTATAAGCCGATGCATATTTGTCCTCGATGCGAAACAACACTTTCAAATTTTGAAGTTACGCAAAATTATAAAGATATTGAGGATTCATCGGTGACTGTTGAATTTGGATTAGAAGGTGAGAAAAATACTTATGTGCTCGCTTGGACAACTACACCATGGACATTGCCTGGTAATGTGGCGCTCGCGATAAATCCAAATGTTAAATATGTAAAAGTAGAAGGTCAAATTCCCGGTAATGCATATATCCTTGCCCAATCTCGCGTAGAATCTGTTTTTGGCAAAGAACATAAAATTGTCCGAACTGTAAATACTCGCGATCTTATCGGTAAAAAATACGAGCCGCTTTTCAATTATTACTCCAAAAACAAAAAACTTGAGAATCACGACAATGGCTGGAAAATTTACGCCGGAGATTTTGTCTCGACTGATGAAGGCACCGGAATCGTGCATATCGCACCCGCTTTCGGCGCGGATGATATGACTTTGGGCAAAAAACATAAAATGCCTTTTGTGCAGCACATTTCAATGGATGGTAGATTCAAGCCTGAAGTAAAAGATTTTGCCGGATTGCCAACAAAGCCCAAGGGCGATCATCAATCATCCGACAGAAAAATTATCGAGCTTTTGGAAAAACATGACAAACTTTTTAAATCCGAAAAAATTACCCATTCGTATCCTCATTGTTGGCGGTGTGAAACTCCGCTTTTAAATTACGCGGCGTCTTCGTGGTTCGTTAATGTGACGGCGATTAAAAACGCGCTTATTAAAAACAACCAAAAAATCAGTTGGTTGCCGGCGCACGTGAAAGACGGACGTTTCGGCCAGTGGCTGAAAGATGCGCGGGATTGGGCGATTTCCAGAAGCCGTTTTTGGGGTTCGCCGATTCCGGTTTGGGAATGCAAAAAATGCGGAAAATTAAAAATTATCGGCTCGGTTGAAGAAATAAAGAAAAATTCGGAAACTTCCGGTAATAAATATTTTGTTATGCGGCATGGACAAGCCGAGAGCAATCTACTTGGCGTTGAAAGCTCCGATTACAAAAATAACCATCATTTAACAGACAAGGGGAAAAAAGAAGCTGCAGCGTCGTTTAAAAAGCTTAAAAACATTGATATGATTTTTTCTTCGGATTTTGTCCGGACAAGAGAAACCGCGGAAATAGCGGTAAAACAATTGGGAATAAGAAAGATATTTTACGATAAAAGATTAAGGGAGGTTGATGCCGGCATTTTAAATAATAGGCCGACAAGGGAATACGGAAAATATTTTTCTTCTAATGAAGAAAAATTTATCAAACCGGCTCCGAAGGGCGAAAATTTGACCGATTTGAAAAACAGGATGTCGGAATTTATTTATGATATTGAAGAAAAATATTCGGGCAAAAATATTTTGATTATTAGCCATGAATATCCGATTTGGCTTTTGTTTGCCGGAGCTGAAGGGGCGAATGCCAAAAAAACGATTGAAATGAAAGGCAAAAAAGAAGATTTTATAAAAACCGGAGAAATAAAAAACCTAAAATTCATTTCGTTGCCGCACAATCAAAATTTTGAACTTGATTTGCACAGGCCGTACATCGATAAGGTAGAATTTTCTTGCGGTTGCGGCGGCAAAATGAAAAGAATTGAAGACGTTTTTGATTGTTGGTTTGAATCCGGTTCAATGCCGTACGGCCAATCGCATTATCCATTTTCAACGCCGAAGAAAAATTTTTCTCCGGTGCCAGCGGAATTTATCGCCGAAGGAATGGACCAAACGCGTGGTTGGTTTTACACACTGCTTGTTCTTTCAACGGCTTTATTTAATAAACCGGCGTATAAAAATGTTGTTATTAACGGGATTGTATTGGCGGAAAATGGCCAAAAAATGAGCAAGCGCCTGAAAAATTATCCCGACCCGATGGAACTTGTTTCAAAATACGGCGCGGACAGCTTGAGACTTTATTTGCTTTCTTCACCGGTGGTGGCGGGCGAGAATTTGAATTTTTCCGAAAGAGGTGTTGATGAAATTTATAAAAAAATGATTTTACGGTTGTGGAATACTTACAAGTTTTATGAACTTTACGCGGATAGTTCAAAAATACAAGATACAAAATACAAAATACAAAATACTAATGTTTTAGACGTTTGGATTATTGCCCGGTTGGAACAATTAAAACAAGAAGTTTCAAATTCGCTTGAAAAATACGAGCTTGATAAAGCGGTCAGGCCACTCGGTAATTTTATTGATGATTTTTCAACCTGGTATATTCGGCGTTCGCGCGAAAGGTTTAAATCGGAAAGCAACGATAAACTCGCCGCGATAGAAACAACGAAATACGTTTTGTTGGAGTTCTCAAAAATTCTTGCGCCGTTTGCGCCTTTTACGGCGGAAGCGGTTTATAAAAATCTCAAATCCCTGCCTTGCCGGCAGGCAGGTCAAATCTCAAATTTCAAATTTTGCGAATCGGTTCATTTGGAAAAGTGGCCGAGTTTTGACAAAAAATTGATAGATAAAAAATTACTGGATTCGATGGTGGAAATTAGAAGAGTCGTTTCTCTTGCTTTGGAATTAAGAACCAAGGCAGGAATTAAAGTAAGGCAGCCACTCGCTGTGCTCAAAATCAAAAATCAAAAATCAAAAATCAAAAATAATAACGAATTACTACAGATTCTTGCGGATGAAATAAATGTTAAAAAAGTCATTTTTGACTCTAAGATAAAGCAGGAAATCGAATTAGATGTGAAAATCACGCCGGAGTTGAAAGCGGAGGGGTTATTGAGGGAAGCGGCAAGAGCAATACAAGATTTAAGAAAAGAAGCAGGTTTTTCGCCTAAAGACAGGATTGATGTGTGGATGGAAGTTCCTGCGGAAATCCGTTCGGCGATAGAAAAAAACATAGGCGAATTCAAAGAAAAAATCTGCGCTCAAAACGTTAATTTTGGCCGGACCGATAAGTTTGACGCGGAGACTGAAACTAAAATGGATAATTCGCAAATTTGGGCGGGAATTAAAAAGATTTAAATTATGCCCGAGACTTCAATCATAATAAGGACTAGGAATGAAGAAAAGTGGATAGGAATTGTTTTGGAAAAAATCTTTAATCAAACATATAAAAATTTTGAAGTTATTTTGGTTGATTCCGGCTCAAATGATAAAACTTTAGAAATCGCGAAAAAATTTCCAACAAAAATTTTGGAAATACCATTTAAAGACTTTTCTTTCCCTTATGCTCTTAATTTTGGCATTAAAAATTCATCGGCCGCTAAATATGTTGTTATAATAAGCGCCCATTCGGCGCCTATTTCTGATACATGGCTTGAGGACGGATTAAATAATTTCAAAAAATACGATAAGATAATGGGCGTGTACGGATTTTTGAAAGCCTTGCCCGATTCAAGTATTTGGGACAAAATTTTTATGAATTGGCGAGGCGCAATTAGGCGTTTGATAAACAGAGGTAATAGCGTCAGAATATTAATAAATTCGGCCAAGCTCGGCGTTATGGGTTTTACGAACGCGATTATTTTGAAAGAACTTTGGGATAAAAGAAATTTTAACGAGAATTATGGAGCTGGTGGCGAAGACGGAGAATGGGCAAGTTTTTGGTTCGGCCGCGGCTACGAGGCGATAAAGGATGAAAAATTTACGGTGCTTCATTCGCACAATTTAAATTTAATTGGATGGCTAAGACAAATTAGATATTGGAAATCTACCGGTATCCCCAAGCAGTTCAATCACAAAAATTTCTCTTTTAGAAAATCTAAAATGTTTGAATAAATCAATATGATAATCACTAATTTTAAAAATTTGGCAAAAAGTCCGCTTCGCAAAAAAGCACTTCAAATTGTTGAAGCGGGATATGAAGCGATAAATATAGAAGAAGCGGTTAAAAATAAAATAGAAATAAATAAAAATAAACTTTTAATTTCCAATTTTACAATTGATTTAAATAAATACCGGAAAATTTTTATCATTGGGATTGGCAAAGGTTCGGCTTTGGCAAGCGCAACTTTGGCAAAAATTTTGGGTAAAAAATTAGATAGATGTATCGCCTTGGATATTAGTAAGCCGCCCCTAAATTCTAAATTCTTAATTCTTAATTCTGAATTCTTAGTGGGTACGCATCCGTTTCCATCAATTCAAAACATTAAAGCCACGAAAAAAATAATTGAAATGGTGGAAAAAGCCGGGAAAGACGACTTGATAATTTCTTTTATTTGCGGGGGAGGTTCGGCTTTACTTTGCGGTTCGGAAAAAGAATTAAAAGCTTCACGTGAAATTTTCAGCAAATTAACTAACGCCGGAGCCAATATAATTGAACTTAACACAATAAGAAAGCATTTATCGGAAGTAAAAGGCGGCGGCTTGACGAAGATCGCTTACCCGGCAACAATGATTTCACTTGTTGTTTCCGATGTTTTTAAAAACGATTTATCTATGGTTGCTTCCGGTCCGACAATCTATGACAAAACGACAAAAAAAGATGCGGAAAAGATTTTAAGTAAATTTAATACGAAATACAAAATACTAAATATTAAATACCAGCTAAACGAGACGCCGAAGGACAAAAAATATTTCAAAAAAGTTAAAAATATTTTATTTATTTCCAATTGCGAGCCGATTACAGCAATGGCGAAAAAAGCTAAAAAATTGGGATTTTCGCCTAAAATTTACTCTTACAATTTGAAAGGAGAAGCGAGAAACATTTTGCTTCCATTAATTGAAGCTGGGAAAAGCGGAGCGGCGGTGATTTCTGGAGGGGAAACGACTATCGTTTTGGGCGAAAACCCAGGAAAAGGAGGAAGAAATATGGAGGCTGTATTGGGGTCAATTACTAATCCCCGATGCCCAATTCCAAATAATTTGATAACAATTTCTTTTGCCAGCGACGGCAAGGATAACACCGAAGCCGCGGGAGCCATTGGCGATATTTTGACTATAAATAAGGCTGAAAAATTAAAATTGGACTTTGAAAAATATCTCAAAATACATAACACTTTTAATTTTTTCAAAAAAACCGGCGATTTGATTTTCGCGGACAAGAAAACTTTTAATGTCTCGGATTTAATGCTGGTTCTTAAAGAAAAATGAAATTATTAAAAACTATAAAATTTGATGAAGTGAATCCGGAAGAATTAGAAAAATATGAATTTCGGCAGACGGCGAGAGCGATCGTTTTCGATAAAGAGGGCAAGATTGCCCTACTTTTTGTTTCTAAAAAGGGCTATCACAAGTTGCCTGGAGGAGGGATTGAAAAAGGCGAAAGCATAGAAGATGCGTTAAAAAGGGAATGTCTTGAGGAAATTGGATGTGAAATAAAAATAACGGGTGAAATCGGAACGATAATCGAACATCGGAAAGCATTTAAAATAAACCAAGAATCATTTTGTTATTTGGCCAAAGTTGTCGGAGAAAAAGGCGAACCGGCGTTTATGGATGATGAAATAGAAGAAGGATTTTTAGCTCTGTGGGTAAGCCTCGACGAGGCGATAAAAATTTTGGAAACGGATAAGTCGGATGATTATCAAGGTAAATTTATCAAAATAAGAGATTTAGCGTTTTTAAGAGAAATATAGAGATTTATGGGATTTTATAGTAGAATTAGTCTATGAATAAAAAACAAGATTTCATTAAACAATATAAAGAAGTCGGGATAAAAAACGTTTTGGAAGTTGGCGGAAAAAACGGCTCGCTCGGGGAGATGATTCAATATTTAAAGCCAAAAGGCTTGAATGTTCCGGATGGTTTCGCGATAACAGCAGAAGCATATAGATACTTTCTTAAAAAATCCGTAATCCGTAATTCGCAATCCAGAATTATCAATTTGGAGACCTTTATAAAAAAAACATTAGCCGGTTTGAATACGAAAAATCTTCAAGATTTGGCTAAGCGCGGGAAAGCGGTTAGAGAAACGATAAAAAGTGTTGAGTTGCCAAAGGAGCTTGAAGAAGAAATAGTTATAAATTACCAAAATCTGGAAAAAGAATACGGTAAAAACTCGGACGTGGCGGTTCGTACCAGCGGCACAACCGAAGACGCGCCCGATGCTTCATTTGCCGGCCAATACGAGACCTTTTTGAACATTCGGGGCGCTAAGGAGGTTTTGGAGGCGGTAAAAGCGTCTTTCGCTTCTTTATTCACGGATAGGGCGATTTCTTACAGGGCGGATAAGGGATTCGATTATTCCAAAATGGCGCTTTCAGTGGGCGTGCAAAAAATGGTGCGTTCCGATTTGGGATGCTCGGGAATAATGTTCACGCTTGATACGGAATCGGGATTTCCGGACGTGGTTTTGATAAGCGGCGCCTGGGGCCTGGGAGAAATGGTTGTACAAGGAGAAGTAACGCCGGATGAATTTTTGGTTTTTAAAAAAACCGGCGCAATTATTGACAAAAGGCTGGGTGACAAAACCCGCAAGATGATTTATTCTACGGGCCAGGGCATTAAGAAAACAAAAGTCGTTGATACGAATAAAGAAGAAAGGGAAAAATTTGTTTTAAGCGAAGCGGAAATTTTGAAATTGGCGAAATGGGGAATGATAATAGAAAAACATTATACGGCTTTACGAAAAAAATGGACGCCAATGGACATGGAATGGGCAAAAGACGGCAAAACAGGCGAACTTTTTATTGTTCAGGCGAGGCCGGAAACCGTACATAGTCGCAGAGATTTTTCAAAAATAAAAGAGTATGAGCTTGCGAAAAGCGACAAAATGAAAAAGATTATCGTAAAGGGCGCCTCTGTGGGCAATAAAATTGCCATCGGCAAGGCACGGATAATTTTAGACGCCAAACAAATAGGCCAGTTTAAGGCAGGCGAAGTTTTGGTAACAGATATGACAGACCCGGATTGGGAACCGATTATGAAAATTGCTTCGGCGATTGTTACGGATAAGGGCGGACGCACTTCTCACGCGGCCATAGTCTCCCGGGAACTGGGCATTCCTTGCGTTGTAGGCTCAGGTAGCGCCACGAGAAAGATAAAAACAGGCCAGACTGTTACCGTAGATACAACGTCCAGCGAGGGCGTGGTTTACGATGGCGCTTTGAAATTTAAAGTGATAGAACATAACATAAAAAAATTCCCGAAGCCCAAGACCAAAATAATGATGAATATTGCCACTTCGGACACGGCTTTTGAAAAATCGCTTTTGCCGAATGATGGCGTTGGGCTTGCGAGGGAAGAGTTCATTATCGCTTCGGATATTGGAATACATCCGATGGCATTGATAAACTACGGAAGACTTAAAGACTTAAAGCTTAAAGCTCAAATAGATAAAAAAACAATCGGGTATGAAGATAAAAAACAATTTTACGTTGATAAGCTCGCTTATGGAATCGCGAAAATCGCCGCGGCATTTTATCCAAAACAAGTTATTGTCAGATTCTCCGATTTTAAAACAAATGAATACCGCACTTTAATCGGCGGAGAAATTTATGAACCGCAAGAAGAAAATCCAATGATTGGCTGGCGCGGCGCGTCCCGTTATTACCATCCGAATTTTGCTCCGGCTTTCATATTGGAACTTGAAGCCATAAAAAAAGTCCGCGAAAAAATGAAATTGGATAATGTGGCGGTAATGGTGCCGTTTTGCCGGACAGTGGAAGAAGGAAAGAAGGTGGTAAAAATAATAAAATCCGCATTAATCAGTCAAAATCCGCATAAATCCGCGTTAAAAATATATATGATGTGCGAAATTCCTTCAAATGTTGTTTTGGCGGACGAGTTTTTGGATGTTTTTGACGGCATGAGCATTGGCTCAAATGATTTAACACAATTGACTGTTGGTATAGACCGCGATGCTTCGGAATTGGTCCGCGATGTGGCAAACGAAAAAGACGAATCGGTTAAAAGGCTGATTTCCGAAGTTATCAAAAAATGCCGCAAGCGCAAGAAATATATCGGCATTTGCGGCCAAGCGCCTTCTGATTATCCGGATTTCGCCGAGTTTTTGGTAGAACAGGGCATTGAAAGTATGTCTTTAAACCCGGACACGGTGATAAAAACGACTTTGAAGGTTTACGAGAAAGAGAAGAAGCTAAAGAAATAAATATGACGATTCTTGTATTTGGGACCAGTATTACTTATGGCGTTTGGGATATTGAAGGTGGCTGGGTTCAGAGGTTAAGAAAATTTTTGGACTACAAAAATATTTTAGAAGAAGGTTATTTTTTGGTTTATAATCTTGGGATTAGCGGCGATAACACGGGAAACTTATTAGAAAGATTTGAATTAGAAACAAAATTTAGACTAAAAGACGAAGACGGAGAAATAGTTTTTATCTTTTCCGTAGGAACAAACGATTCCCAGTTTGTTCGTAGTAAAAACAGCTTAAGAGTTTCTCCTGAAAAATTTAAAGACAACCTTCAATCTTTAATAAATAGTGCTAAGCAGTTTTC
>QYPD01000014.1 GCA_007279775.1 Spirochaetia bacterium
GTTCTGATGTTAAATTCCAAATAACAAATTACAAATCACAAACAATACTCGAATTCAAATAGTTAAAATCCGAAACGTTTTGAATTTTAGCAATTAGAATTTGTTTGTAATTTGGTGCTTGGGATTTGTAATTTTTAGAGTCTGCCCTCATAGTTCAATGGACAGAACGCTAGCTTGCGGAGCTTGCGATGTAGGTTCGATTCCTACTGAGGGCACGAAGTAGTATTTAGTAGATAGTATTTTGTATTCAGGAAAAATTTATGGCTAACAATAATATTGAAATTGAAATTCAGGTTAATGTTGAAAATCCCAAGCCGTTGATAGAATTTTTAGAGAAGAGCGGCAATTTTCAATCAGAAAAACATCAAGTAGATGAATATTTTTCTCCGGCTCACAGGGATTTTCTCGGAGTTAGACCGGCAAAAGAATGGTTGCGACTTCGGGATGCCGACGGAAAATATTCCATAAACTACAAAAATTGGCATTTTGATGAAAATGGAAAGAGCCATCATTGTGATGAATTTGAAACTAAAATTGAGAGCATAGACCAAGCCAGAAAAATTTTTTCGGCTCTTAATTTTAAATCTTTAGTCGTGGTTGATAAATTGAGAAAAATTTGGGCATATAAAGATTATGAGGTTGCGACAGATTCTGTTAGAAGTTTGGGCGATTTCGTAGAAATTGAATACATTGGTAAAGATGAGAGTATAGACCCCAAAAAAGTAACAGAAGAAATGGTTGAATTCCTTAAAAAAGTTGGCTGCGGAAAAATAACAAGGAACTATGTTGGCTATCCTTTCCTTATGCTTTTCCCGGAAGAAGCTAAGTATGAAATACAATAGTTTCGTAAGTTTTTAAATCACGCTTAAATTTTGTGAATACTAAGAAAATAATATTTTTTGATGGCGATGGTACAACTTGGTACCCAAAGGCCACGAAACGTAAAATCGTCCCTCATTGGATATACTCCGATAAAAAAATTGGAGATAAATACTTTAAACATTTAGTTTTAACGCCATCCGCGTTAGCTACCCTTAAGAAGCTTAAGAAGCTAGGCATAATTTTGGTTTTGCTTTCAACGCATCCGCATCCGCCAAAAGAGGCTGACATATTATTAAAAGAGAAAGTAAAACATCTAAAATTGGAAAAGCTATTTGATGAATTTTATTCCTCCAGAGACTATCCCGGAGGCAAAGGAGAATTGATTGTTAAGATATTGAAGAAAAAGCATATTCCCAAATCTAACGCGTTAATGATAGGCGATAGCTATAGATATGATTATTTATCGGCTAAAAAAGTTGGCGTAGATGTATTTCTTATAGAATCTGAATATCTGGCATTGAAAGGCAGAAGGGTAAAAAAAGTTATTAAAGAATTAAAAGATATAGTTGAAATCTTATCTTAAATCGGCAGAAATGCCGGTTTTTGTTTACTCTTTACTTTTGGACTTGAATATGCCATCCTTAAGCATTATCGAAATCATATATCCGGTAGCCCCCGCCACGAGAGTGTTGTGGCAAACGCACATTAACAGAAAGAAAAGGAGGTAGTTATGACAAAGAGTAGCAGTGGTGACTACGAGAATGTTAAGACCGAGATTGAGGAGGTGGAGATTCGGGTGGTAACAGGCACTTCCCCCGTTGTCCCAGTCGAGGTCGTCGAGGTCTTTCTGGGTTTCGCACGGAAGTTCGTGGGAAACAAGGAAAAAATCGCTTTGATGACCAAGGACAACAAAGAGTTAAAAGATAAGGTCATCCTGTATGTGGAGGCCATGCCTGGGTTTCGGGGGATTCGCTCTGGCCCTGATGACCTCGGACTCCTAGTGGTGCGGAAAGAGGAGGTCTTCTGGGATCAGGAGCTTCTCAAGGCTTCTCTTGGTACAGTATATCCGGCACTCGTGGCGGAAGAAGTGGTGGCTACGGTTATCATCCCGCCAGGAGTGTTCTCGGAAGAGAAACTTCGGGAAGGTCTCGAACAGCTCTTGAAAAAGGGTGGCGTCCCTCCGGACGACATCCCAAAGCTTCTCGAAACCAATACTACACTTCGCATCGATGTCGAGAAGCTCGATGAGCTTATTGAGGCCAAACGCGTGAAGCTTCTGCCAGGCACGAAGGAAGTCGAGATTGGATGGACGATCGACGCCGAAAGACTCAAGACATCCCAGAAGTTGAAAGGTAAAAAGAAGGCTGCGGCTTGAGGTGCTCGTCGTATCAACGGTAAATAACCCGCCTAAGTAGCAATAGCAAATTATGAACGGCGGGTTTTTTCTTTTTCTGAGTTATCAACATTGATTTTCATTTTCATATGTTGTAAAAAGATAGTAGTCGGAAATTTTATAAAAATATGATTTTACTCAATTTGAAATGGAAGAACAAAAAATGAATTTCGGCGTTCACCTCACCATCGACGGCTACGGAGGCGACAAAGAAAAACTTAACAATTTTGAATTGGTTTATAATATTCTGAATAATTTACCGGAAGAAATAATGATACATAAATTAATGCCGCCTTATGTTGTCATCGCGCCGGCAATCACCGAAAAAGACCAAGGGGGAATTTCGGGTTTTGTAATGATAGCCGAAAGCCACATCAGCATCCATACATTTCCGGAAAAAGGATTTGTGAGCGCCGATGTTTATACTTGCCGGAACGACATGAATAAAGAAAAAATCTTGAATTATTTTAAAGAAGCCTTTTCCCTAAAAGAGCTTGAAACAAATTTCATAGAAAAGGGAAAGAATTTTCTAAAACAAACCGCCGCTTAACAAAACACGACGGTTTTTTATTTTCTGTTATGGCAGTATAATCAATAAATGATCCCGGCTAAAATTTTATTAAATGAACCTCTTATTAATGTTCACGGCGTCGGCCCGAAATTCGCCGAACGCCTTGGAAAATTCGGCATTAAAACCGTAAGGGATTTGCTTTGGCATTTTCCTTTCCGCTACGACGACTTTTCAAGTATTTCAAAAATCGCCGATTTGAAAATTGGCCAAATCGCCACAATCTCGGGCGTGATTTCCGAAATAAAACCTCATTACACATGGAAAAAGAAAATGTTTATAATTGAGGCTCTGGTCACAGACGACAGCGGGAGTATTAAGGCGATTTGGTTTAATCAAAGATTTCTGCTTACAATTTTAAAAAAAGGGAAACTGGTTAATTTGGCGGGCAAGATTATTGAAACCGCCAAGGGCGGAATTTGTTTGTCGCATCCCACCTACGAACTCATTACACAGACCGAAGCGGATCAGACACGGAATAAAGCGGACAAGGTAGAAAAATCTTCCAAGCTTTTGCATGAAGATATAACTTATGAAATACGAGGAGCTATATTTGAAGTAA
Source organism: Spirochaetia bacterium (assembly GCA_007279775.1). Classification (GTDB taxonomy): domain Bacteria; phylum Patescibacteriota; class Minisyncoccia; order UBA6257; family UBA9933; genus QYPD01. The sequence goes on from QYPD01000014.1 coordinate 3,346, forward strand.
AAAAACAACTGGGATTAGGGCAAAAAGAAGTTATCTATCAAAAAGCGATAGAAGAAGAATTTATAAAAAGAAAATTATCATATGAAAAAGAGAAACAGATAAATATTGAATACAACGATAAGAAAATAGGAACCTATAGGCCAGACTTCGTTGTTGACGGGAAGGTTATATTAGAGATAAAAGCCCTGCCTTATATTGGTAAATTTGAAAAGCAACAAGTGTGGCATTATTTAAAGAGCGCGAATTATGATTTGGCATTATTGGCAAATTTTGGGAAAGAAGGTGTTGATATAGAAAGAATTATTTATGGTCCGCACGAGTCCGTGTCCAGTCCGAATGAGTCCGTGTCTTTGAAACATACGGGTAGGTTAGTGCCGGTTTACCCGGAAACAAAAAGGCTTACTTCAAAAGCGTTCAGATATTTAATGAAACCGCTTCTTGAAAGCGTTGAAAAAATAAATGACCCGATTCCCGAAGAAATTTTGAAAAGTTCGGGCTTTCCCGAAATAAATAAAGCGCTTTCAAAAATTCATTTTCCGGAAACGCTTGAAGAAGCGCAAAAAGCGAAAAGAAGATTCGCTTTTGAAGATTTGTTTTTATTACAATTGGCGAATTTGCGTCAGCGCTTGAAGCTTTCAAAAGAAAAAGCCCAGGCTTTTGAAGTTGACGTTGAAAGAGTTGAAAAAATAATTTTAGAATTGCCATTTTCTTCAACCGAAAGCCAAAAGTCTTCATTGTGGGAAATTCTGGAAGATATAAAAAAACCTCATCCAATGAATCGTTTGCTTCAAGGTGACGTGGGCTCGGGCAAAACAATCGTGGCGGCAATAGTGAGTTTAATTGTGGCGGAAAGCGGCAGCCAAGCGGCTTTTATGGCGCCGACAGAAGTTTTGGCTCGCCAGCATTTTCAGACTTTTAAAAAGTTTTTTAAAGATTTTACCGGCGGCGTCGCGTTAATTGTTTCTTCGGAAGCGCGGATTTTTTACGGCGATGATTTAGAAAGCGAAATCAAAAAACCGGATTTAATAAAAAAAATTTCTTCGGGCAAAATTAAAATAGTCATCGGTACGCACGCGCTTATCCAAAAGAGCGTTAAGTTTAAAGAATTGGCGATGATAGTCGTTGATGAACAGCACAGATTTGGCGTAAGGCAGCGCGGGCAATTGGCAGACCAAAGCCCGGAATGCTTGCCTCACTTTCTTTCAATGTCAGCTACTCCGATACCTAGAACGCTTTCTCTTACGGTTTTCGGCGATTTGGATTTATCTATTATAAATGAGCTTCCGAAGGGTAGAAAAGAAATTATCACAAAAATCGTTTCACCTGCGAATCGCGACAAGGCATACGCTTTCATCCGCGGACAGGTTAAAAAAGGAAGACAGGCATTCGTGATTTGTCCGAGAATTGACATCCCGCAGACCGACACGGACGACACACGGACTAAAACGGAAATTCCGTATGAGTCTGTGTTAAGTCCGCGAAAGTCCGTGTTAATGTGGGAAACAAAGGCGGCGAAGGAAGAATATGAAAAACTTTCAAAAAAAGTTTTCCCCGATTTGCGGGTAGGTCTGCTTCACGGAAAATTAAAAGCGAAAGAAAAATCAGAAATGATGGGGAATTTCAAAAATGGGGAAATAGACGTTTTGGTTTCTACTTCTGTAGTTGAAGTTGGCGTGGATATTCCGAATGCCACGATTATGATGATAGAAGGTTCGGAAAGGTTTGGACTTGCCCAACTTTACCAGTTTCGCGGCCGGGTGGGCAGGGGAGAACACCAGTCTTTTTGTTTTTTATTTTCCGAGTCTTCAGGCCAAGCGACCTTAAATCGCCTTAATTCTTTAATTGAAGCGAAAAGCGGATTTGAGCTTGCAGAAAAAGATTTGGCAATCAGAGGCCCCGGAGAATTTTTAGGCCAGTCGCAAACCGGCTTGCCGGATTTAGCGATGAAATCAATTCAAGATCCGGAACTTGTAAAAACTGCTCGTGAAGCCGCTGAAAAAACTTTGAAAAACGACCCGGAATTATTAAATAACTCCGCATTGCTTTCAAGAGTTGAAGGTTTTGCCAAAGAAATTCATTTAGAGTAAACCCCGTAGAGCAACGGCGATTTCTTCGCCCAATTTTTCTTGTGTTGATATATCCGATTATTGATTTATAATAAATACAATGATTTGCCTTGGGGCAATAGCGAAGTTTAAAATTGCTATCGTCGTTGTCATACGGGGTAGAATATTCATATGGACGACTTTTTTTCTTTTGACCTGAATTTTAAGAGGATTTGTTTTGCGGTTATGGTCGGCTTTTTCATAATCGCGTTTTCGTGCTTTGTACTGTGGTCTATATGCATTTATTTGCCAAGATTGGAAAGAATTAAAGAAGCGAAAGAATCAAATGAATTCGTAAAAGAATTTTACGCAAAAAAAGGATTACCGGTGCCGGGATACATAAACTCCGAAGAATTTTAAAATTGTTTTTTTGTAATTTAAGCCCGTAAAAAAATTCGTAAAAACTCCTAAAAGCTCTTGGGCTCTTAAACCCTTAGCCCCTTGGTCTTGCCGAGGCAAAACCAAAGGTTTTTTATAAAATATAATTTGATATAATTTAAAACAATGGAAAAATTTTCCGAAAAAGTCTTAAAAATAGTTGCTAAAATTCCCAAGGGTAAAGTTTTAACGTATAAAAAAGTGGCGGGAATGGCGGGAAAGCCGAAAGCCTACCGCACGATAGGCAATATCTTAAATAAGAATTATAATTCTAAAATTCCATGCCACAGGGTAATTCGTTCCGACGGTAGTTTAGGCGGATACAATAAAGGTAAAAAATTAAAGAAAATATTATTACAAAAAGAAGTTAAATTTTATAAATCCGTATAAATCAGCGTTATATGAAAATACAAAACATTCTCGAAGCAAAAAATTTAAACGTTTCTTTCGGTAAAGAAAAAATAATTGAGAATTTGAGCTTTGACTTAAAAGTCGGAGAAAACTTGGTTATTTTGGGGCCGAACGGCGCGGGCAAGACCGTGCTTTTAAAAACCCTACTCGGAATATATCCATACAACGGAGAAATAAAATGGAAAGAAAATGTGAAAATCGGCTATGTGCCGCAGAAATTTCTACTGGAAAAAACCGTGCCTTCGACGGTTGAAGAATTTTTTAAATTTAGGCCCCGTCAGTCGGGCGGAAAAATTTCCGGCGAGGAAATAGTTAAAGCGATAAATTCCGTCGGCATAAAAGATAACTCCATTTTAAGAAAGAAAATAGGGGAAATTTCTTCGGGTCAGCTCCAGCGAGTTCTTATTGCTTGGGCTTTGATTGATAACCCAGAAGTTTTAATTTTTGACGAACCGACCGCCGGCATAGACATTGAAGGCGAAGAAACGATTTATAATCTTTTGAGCGAAATAGAGAAAGAAAAGAATTTAACGATTATTATGGTAACTCACGATTTAAGCGTAGTCCATAAAATTGCCGATTCGGTTCTTTGTTTGAACAGAAGATTTTTCTGTTACGGCGTGCCGCAGAAAGTTTTAAATTCTGAAAATTTCCGCAAATTGAACGGCGAAGAAATAAAAATTTATAAACATGAGCATCACTAAACAAATCTTTTCCACGCCAGCGTTCTCCGCTCGGATAAATTGTATTCGCTCAAACGCGAAAAATCGACGGAAAATAGCGAACTCAACCTTCGTCCCGCTAAAGCGGGACTTCGGGATTCGGACAGCGCGATTTTCCCGGTTTTTCGATTTTCGCTCATCAATTTACCCGCTTCGACTCCGCTTTGACGAAGTCGAAGCGAGGCGAGTAACCTCGCTCCAAAATGCTGGCTACAGAAAAGATTTATTTATGCGTATAATTTAAAAAATATATTATTACCTTTGAGCTATTGCGTAGGAGTAATCATAAATAAATGAGTAAGACGAAAATTTTCCGAAACGCAAAAATTAGGTCGGAAAATCCCGAAGGGAGGAACGGGCACCAAATTTTTGCCGTAA
>QYPD01000002.1 GCA_007279775.1 Spirochaetia bacterium
GTAAAAGAATAGATTTGCGCAGGTGGTAGAGCGGTCAATTACAACAGACTGTAAATCTGTCGGCCTTTGGCCTACGGGGGTTCGAATCCCTCCCTGCGCACCAGGCAGTGAAAACTCGATAAATTTTAACCCTAATTTGTTGAGATTTATTTTTTAGGTTGAGAATATTAACATAAAAAATTTGATTCAGAAAATTAGGTAGTAAGTTAAAATTAGACAAATTACAATCGAGTTTCTACTGCCTGGCGCACACTTTGACATTTCTCGCCGGAGTAGCTCAATGGCAGAGCAGCGCTTTTGTAAAGCGAAGGTTGGGGGTTCGACTCCTCTCTCCGGCTCGTTCATCAGCCGATGTAGCTCAGTTGGCAGAGCACGTCTTTGGTAAAGACGAGGTCAGCGGTTCAATCCCGCTCATCGGCTCAAAGATTCACCCCGTTAGATTTATGGGCAATTAGCTCAGTGGTTAGAGCGCTTCGTTGACATCGAAGAGGCCACTGGTCCGATTCCAGTATTGCCCACATAATAAAAATCTAACGGGGCAAGTCGAAAAGGCCAGAGGTCCGACCCCTCTAACGCCCACAAAAAATCCCGCGTGAGGCGGGATTTTTTAATTGAATCTATATTATTGGCCTTGGGCGCTTTGCGTTCTTTGGGGAATTGGCGCGTCTAATTGGATTGATTGAGCGGTTATGCTGCCGTCGGAATTCGCTGAACCGTTTACAATAACTTGTTCGCCGGTTTTTAATTGGTCAATCGTTGACGTCGCGTATTTTGATATTTGGGTTGTGGCGGAAAAAAATACGATTTTTGAACCGCCATTATTATTGAGTTGGACCGTGATACTGTTGACGTCTTTTGAAATTACTTGCCCGGCGGTAAATCCTCCGCCGCCGCTTCCGGAGCGTCTGCCTGAAAAACCGTTAGCTGTTGCGCCAGCACCTTGCTGAAACGTCTGTCGGTTCATCGCATTGTTTTGCGAATTGGAAGATTGACTTTCGCCGTATTTCATTCCGGAATAAAACATAACTCCGCCGATAATGATAATTATGGCCAAACAAGGCAAAAACTTTTTAATTTTATCCATTTTTATTTACTATTTAATTATACGACCTTATAGTTACTACAAATAAAATATTTAAATTATTTACTCGTAGCGCAGCGCCTCAATCGGGTTAAGGGCGGCTGCGTGGCGGGCCCGCCTCGACGCGCCTTAAATTTACGTTTAAAATTTTAAATCCCTTTATTCATAACGTAATGCTTCTATTGGATTTAAGTTCGAGGCGCGGCGGGCGGGATAGTACCCGAAAATAATTCCGATTGCCGCTGAAACTCCGAAAGCGAGAAGGACGGAGAAAGTTGAAATTGAAGTACTTATGCCTCCGAACTGCGAAATTAAGTAAGCAATAAGCCACCCCAAAATAATGCCGATAAATCCGCCAGCGAAGGTCAACATAACCGCCTCGCTTAAAAATTGTAAATTAATATCTCTCTTTTTGGCGCCGATGGCTTTCCTAAGCCCGATTCCGCGCGTTCTTTCGGTGACGGTGGTCAACATCATATTCATAATTCCTATGCCGCCGACAACCAAAGAAATCCCCGCGACCGAGCCCAAAAGAATGGTGAACGTATTTGTAATTGAAGAAGCGGCCGCCACGATGTCGGATTGATTTAAAATGTTGAAATCGGCGAGCTGTGGATCGGAAATGTTGTGTCTTTCCAAAAGCATTGCCGTAATTTGGGTTTGCAGATCGGCCATTGAGTTTTGGTCTATGGCTTGGACGTCTATAGTGGTTAAATATTCATTGCCGGTTAAAAATCTTTGGGCAGTAGTGTAGGGGATGAATATCAAATTATCGGGATTGCTGAAACCGCTGCCGCCTTTTGATTTGGTCACGCCGATTATTTTAAATTCAATTTGTTTTATTTTAATTGTTTGGTTTATGGGGTCGTTTCCGGCGCCAAAGAGGTCGTCTCTCGTTGCTGGCCCTATGACCGCCACTTTTGAAGCCGCTCTTATGTTTTGTTCGGATATAAATTGGCCGGTGTCCAGTTCGGTATTTCTCGTTAAAAGATAATCAATGTTTGTTCCGATAATTTGGGTGTTGGTATTTGTTCCTCTGGCAGTTACTTGATTGCGGCTTGAAACTTCGGGCGATACCGCTTTAACGGTTGGCAAAGCGGCAATAGCGTCGGCGTCGGCGGCGGTTAGACTTTGCGCTCCGCCTCGTCCCGTGCTTATTTGCGTTCCAACGCCGCGCTGGACGCCCGGGAGCACCATGAGCAAGTTGGAGCCGAGAGACTGAATACTTGATTGAATCGTTGTTTGCGCGCCCGAACCGATTGATATCATGGCGATAACCGAAGCAATGCCGATGATTATTCCGAGCATAGTTAAACCCGACCGGGTTTTGTTGGCCAATAGGGCTGAATATGTTTCTTCAAATAAATCGGAAGTTGTCATATTTTTTTAACGCGAATGATGGATAATTCTTTCTTTATGGTTTTTTTCGTCTTCAACTATTTTACCGTCGCGGATATGGATTATTCTGTCGGCGTGTTCGGCAACATAGCGTTCGTGGGTGATTAAAATAATCGTCCGTTTTTGTTCTCTGTTTAATTCTTGGAATGTTCCGAGGACAATTTCTCCGGTTTTGGTGTCTAAATTTCCAGTCGGTTCATCGGCTAAAATCAGCGACGGATTATTTACAAGGGCGCGGGCGATTGCCACTCTTTGCATTTGTCCTCCCGAGAGCTGATTTGAAAAATGGAAGAAATGCGATTCTTCCAAACCAGCGTTTTCAAGCGATTCTTTTGCCAGAGCTTCGCGTTTCTTTTCGGGAATTTCGGCGTAAATCAACGGTAACATAACATTTTTTAAAACCGTGGCTCTCGGCAAAAGATTGAAAGACTGGAAAACAAATCCAATTTTTAGTTTTCTGACGTCTGCCAGCTGGTCATCGGATAAATCCGCGACATTTTGCCCATCAAGAAAATATTCGCCCTTGGTCGGGGTATCAAGCGCTCCAATTATGTGCATTAATGTGGATTTTCCGGAACCCGACGGGCCCATAATCGCCACAAACTCGCCGTCTTTAATTTCAAACGAAATTTCTTTAAGCGCGTCCGTTTCTATAGAACCGCTTTTGTAAGTTTTTGAAATATTTTTACATTCAATCATTTTTATCTTCCTGTCGTTCCTGGCGAAATCGAACGTACCGCGCCTCCACCGGTGCTTCTTTGACCGGTTAGAGATTGCAAAATGTTTTGTTGAGATTGCTGGGTTGAAGCGGTTGAGGGCGAAATAGTTCTTGTTACGACTAAGTCTCCTTCATTGGCGCCGCTTAGAATTTCAGTCATCGTATCGTTGGAAAGGCCGATTTCAACGGTTTGGTTTGTAGGCAGAGTTAAGGAGGCGACGCCGTTTGAGCTGGCGATTTCCTGGTCGGAAAAGTTTCCTTGAAGAATTTCAATGTAATAACCATTGTTCCCCGACGATTTAACCGCCGCGTTCGGAGTTACAAGAACGTCTTGGTCAATATTTGTGACAATGGAAGCGGAAACGCTCATACCCGGCTTTATTCTGTCGTCCTGGGTATCAAAGGCGATTTTAACGGTGTAATTGACGACTCCTTGGCTGACAGCGCCTATGGTGTCTATTTCGGTCACTTGGCCGCTAATGCTTAATCCTTCAACGGCGTCAAAAGTAAGAGTGGCTTTTTGGCCGAGTTTGATTTTGGCGATATCAACTTCGTTAAGCGTGATTTCCGCCAATTGCTGTTTGGCAATAATTGTGGCGACGGCGGCGCCCGAAAAAACAGTATCTCCCTTTTTGACGTCTATTTCGGCAATGATTCCGTCAAACGGCGCGCGGATATAATAATCTAAGAGGTTTTCTTGCGCGTCTTGGAGCGCATTTTCTTTTTCAGCTACGGCAATTTTTTGGCTTCTGATTTCAAGCGCATCGGCTCCGGCTTTCAAATTGGCGAGCGATTGTGTTTTTTCTTCAATAGAACGTTCGGCGTTAATAATATTTGACTTGTTATTTTCTATGGAAGTTTTGGCGGATAAAAGGCTGATTAAGTAAGAATTTGTAGTGCCGGTATAAGATTGGAGATTGGATTGGTAAGTCAAAACGGTTGAAGGCACGGCAACGTTATTTTTCTTCATTAAATCGTAAACATAATCTACGTAGTTATTCGCCTTTTTGACGGTGTCCGATATAAGCTTGGTTGTCCCGTAGGTTTCGGAAATGATGTTTTCTATGGTTTCTTTATCGGAATTTCGGCTGGTAGCTTTATAGTCGTTAAAATTTTGGTCGTATCCCGCTTTCGCTATCTGGTAAGAAGAATTCAATTCATATTTATAAGTCATTGCTTTCGCTCCGCCCTCAAAAGAGGCGACTTGGTCGGCGTACCAATCAATGTTTTGCTGGATTTTAGTCAGGGTGGTTGAATAAAATATGTCGTTTAATCCGGTCATTACGGTCGGCAAATTAAGGAAAGCGTTTGAAACGGTATTGAATCCGTCTTCGTACGACTTTGCGAGGCTATCTTCGGCGCTCTGTTTTGACTCTTGCGCCTGGGCGAACGAATGCTCCGATTGAAGAAGTGAAAGTTCATCGGCGGGTTCCAATAGTTTTTCAAGATTCAATTGCGCGGTTTCCAAATTTGTTTCGGCGTCTCTTATCGCTTTTTGGGCGTCTTTGTCGTCTATCTTGGCGATAATTTCTCCGGCTTTGATTTCATCTCCTTTTTTAAAATTGACGGCGGTGATGTCGCCGCTCGCTTTCGCTTTAATATAAACTTGGTTTGAAGTCGTAACCTGCCCAGTGCCGCCAACGGAAACAATAAGCGTTCCTTTTTGGAGCTCGGCAATGGCATAGCGGATTTCCGTTGACGTTCCGCCGAAAAAAGCGTAGGCGAAATATCCGCCGCCGGCTATGGCTACTAACGCGAGAATAGAAATAATTTTATATTCTAATATTCCTTTAAATGCTTTTTTAATAAAGTGAGTCATTTTTAAAAAATTTATAAAAATAATTTGCCAAACAGAGGCAAATCCTCACAATTTGCCTCTATTTGAGTGTCCCTATTTATAGTAATACATTTATTATAAGTTTATTATTACACTTTTCGGCTGTTTAATTATAATGCAAGATTCATGCTTGCCATATTTTAAATTATGGTATATTATTTGGAAGTATAAAATAAACAATAAAATGGCTAAATCGAAATTTTCGGAAAACTTGATAAAAATGAAGTGCGCCGTCTGCAAACGGGTTAATTATTACACCCGCAGGAAAAAGAGCCAGGAGCGCAAACTTGAACTTAAAAAGTATTGCAAATGGTGTAAAAAGCACACTATTCATAAACAGGCCAAGGTTTAGCGCTGTGGGTCTATAGTTCAATGGCAGAATAATGGTCTCCAAAACCATTGATCGAGGTTCGAATCCTCGTGGACCCGCGAATATAGCGGGTTAATAAAATAATCGGGATATTCTTTGCCCAAGGCGAATCCGCCTATGGCGGAGATTCCCTGCCTACCGGCAGGCAGGCCTCAATTCCCGCAAGTAGAAAATTTCTTATAAAAAAGAGGGGCCCATCAGCGAACAGTAAACTGTAAGCTAACAGTGCCCCGGTGGTGGTCAACAGCGTTTATGCTGCCTGAGGTGAAAGAATGTGTTGCTGTTTCGGCTTGAACGTTTTCGGCCTTGCCTTCGGTGTGTGACGGGAAGTCGTGACGATAAAACCTTGTGCGAGAAGATTGCCAATGATTTTCTTTTTCTCGCCGCGGCCTTCAGCGTTCTCTGCCCCATCAATGCCAAACGAACCCGGTTTCCTGTAAGTGATTGAAAATTTTTTACACATCCTCTCTTCCTCCTTTTTCTAAAAAAGTTGTTAAGGATACATACACGGGATACCTAAATCATCCCTTATATGGTATAATAACAAAATTCAGGCATTTGGTCAAGAAGTTATCCACATTTTTAAAATGAATCAAGATTATGAAAATTTAATAAATTCTTTGATAAGCGACGGATATTTAAAAATGCCTTTATTGATTGAGGCGTTTAAAAAAATAGACCGCGCCGATTTTGTTCCGGAAGAATATAAAAACAGCGCGTATGTCAACGAGCCGTTGCCCATTGGCTTTGAGCAAACTATTTCCCAGCCGTTAACGGTTGCTTTTCTGATGGAGCTTTTGGAACCGAAGCCCGGAGAAAAAATTTTAGATATTGGAGCCGGCTCGGGATGGACATGCGCCATTCTCGCTTATGCGACAAGCGAAGAATGGCTAAAATCAAAAATCAAAAATCAAAAATCAAAAATAAACGAAGAAACAGAAAAAAGAGGATTTGTTGTTGGGATAGAGCGTGTTCCTAAATTGAAAGAATTTGCCGAAAAAAATCTGGCGAAATACGGTTTTATTGAAAATGGGATTATTAAACTTTTTTCAGCCGATGGCGTAAAAGGTTATAAAAAAGAAGCGCCTTACGATAAAATAATCGCCGGAGCGGCAGCAAAAGGCGATGTGCCGGTCGAATGGAAAAAACAACTTAAAATCGGCGGTAGAATCGTGGCGCCTGTCGGGAACAGCGTGGTGGTGATAGATAAAACAGGCAAGGGCAAATACAGCCGGAAAGAACATTTCGGCTTTAGCTTTGTTCCCCTTATTGGGGGCGCAGATTAATGCAGATAAAACGCAGATGACCGCAGATAGTATCGGCGTAAATCAGCATAAAAATCTGCGGATATCAGCGTTTTGTGGGTGTTGACAAAGAAGGCGAACGGATATAGTATTAAATCAAATCCGCAGACAGGAGGCGGCCAAGTAAGCCCTCCCGAGGAAAAGTCAAAAGCTTTTTTATTTGTCTGCGGCCTAAATAGGTCGTTTTTTATTATTAAAGATAGCTTTCGGATTTGTTCGTAGATTCGGATGAATTCGCCCGCCTCGCCTTGACGGCGAGTCGAGGCGGGTAGTTTCGGATCGCATTAATATGTTAAACAGAACACAAAAAGGCGAACGGTTAAAACAAGGCGAAGAACTTTTGGAAAAAAACAAGAGCTTGATTTTCGTTGATTTCACCGGAATCGGAGTTGAAGATATGAAATCTTTGCGCCGGGCGTTAAAAACCGTTGAAGCGAAAATAAAAATCATCAAAAAGAAGCTTTTGAGAATCGCTTTTGAAAAGAAAAAAATAGATTTCAATCCGGAGCAATTTGATTCGCAATTGGGCGTGGTTTTTTCGGAAAAAGAGATTTCCGACGTCGCCGGCCCGGTTTACAAATTTTTCAAAGGGGTTGAAAAGAAAGGATTCAAAATTTTAGGCGCGTACAATTTAAGCGAGAAAAACTTTTTTGACGCGGCGACGACATTAAAAATAGGCCAATTGCCTTCAAGAGAAGTTTTGCTCGGGCAATTTGTTGGAATGTTGGCAATGCCGATTAAAATGTTTATGAATGTGTTGGAACAAAAATCAAAATTGGTCGATGTAAAATAAGTGAAATCTCAAAAATCAAATATCAAATGTACAAATAAAATATTAAATCTTTTCAAACCAGATTTTATTTTTAAGATGTATTTTTGAGATTTGAGATTTTATATTTAATATTATTATGGATAAGTTCAATGATATAATTGAAAAAGTGGAAAAATTGACGGTTGTGGAGCTTGCGGAATTAATCAAGGCTCTCGAAGAAAAGTTTGGCGTTTCAGCCGCAATGCCCGCTTCATCCGCCTCCGCTGAAGCTTCGGCGGACAAGGAAGAAAAAACCTCTTTCGACGTTATTCTTAAAGCCGTCGGAGACCAAAAAATCGCCGTTATTAAAGCTGTTAAGGAAGCGACAGGTTTGGGCTTGAAAGAAGCTAAAGATATAGTTGATGCTGCTCCGAAACCGGTAAAGCAAGGCCTTAAAAAAGCCGATGCCGAAGAACTTAAGAAAAAACTTGAAGACGCGGGAGCGACAGTAGAATTGGCGTAAATCAACCAATAACTAATCCTGTACGAATATACTAATGCAAAAACGAATTAGTATATTAGTATAAAAATTCGTAATTAGTTGATACAAGAAGGTCCGTTGAAATAACGGGCTTTTTTGTTATATACTGGGTGAGTAAGGGCGTATAGCCTCGACGTAAAGGGCGCATAGTTTAATGGGTTGGCCGATAAATTCGCGAAGCGGATTTATGACGGCCAACGGGCGATTATAGAAAATCGCCCAGGAAGAGTGCTCTTCCGCCGAAGGCGGATTATTAAAAAATAAATAGGGCGCATAGTTTAATGGTAAAACGTCGCATTCACATTGCGAAGACTATAGGTCCGATTCCTATTGCGCCCACATTGAACATATAAACAATGAATATACCAAATTTACCAACTGATAATTTATATAAATTTATGGCTATTTTTGGCTTAGTTATTATTATTTCAGGGTTTTATTTTTATACTACAATAATCGATAAATATTCTTTGGCTGCTTCAAGTTTGATTAAAGAGGAAGGAATTTTAAAAATAGAAACAGATTATCTTTCAGATGAAGTTGCTCTATTAGAAACTAGGATAGAAATAGCTAATGGGCAAGGAGATAAAAACATTTTAAATAACGTACTGGCAGACTATAAAGCGGTAAAAGATGAATTAAAACAAAAAGAAATTGCTCGCGAGAGTATTGAGCAGAAAATATATGATTTAGAATTTATAGAAAAAGACGTCAATGCTATTAAAGCATATCATTTTGGGGCAATTGGTCTTGGCATGGTTTTAATGGTGTATGGTTTTTGGCTTTGGTACTCAAAATTGCAATACTATCAGGATCTAATTATTAGACGTGAAGTTGGCGGTATAGAGATAAAAAATAAAAAAACTTGGGAAAGGTTAATTGGTACATTTTTAATTCTGGTGTTATTGTTGGCTACCGCAATTTTATTTAAAAAGACATTTGAAAATTATTACTCATATATTATTAGTAATTTATTGCATAAAATATAAATTATATAAAATCTTTTATCTTTCCGTAAAGAATTTTAATTTATTCATGCCAAATAATATAGAATGCGAAATAAGGAGTTTTATAACTGAAAATCAGCATAAAGGGCTTATTGAGCGTTTTAAAAAAGACGCGGAATTTTTGGGCGAAGACGAGCAAATAACTTATTATTTTGATTCTAAGCAGGATTTGCGGATACAGAAAAATAGCAAATACTCAAAAATCTGGCTTAAAAAAGGCGAGATTCACGACGAACACAGAGAAGAAATTGAGGTTAAGCTTGATAAAGAAGATTTTGATAGGCTGGAACAGCTCTTTTTAGCCCTTGGTTATAAAGTAGAAATTAAATGGTTTCGCAAAAGGCGCTCTTTCAAATGGGACGATATTGATGTAGCATTGGATTATACAAAAGGGTATGGTTATATCATTGAGCTTGAAAAAATGACAATAGAAGCCGAGAAAGAAAAAGTATTCGCGTATCTTAAAGATAAATTGCAGGAATTGAACGTTCAATTAACTCCGAAAGAAAAGTTCAACGAGAAATATCAATACTATAAGCAAAACTGGCGGCAGTTGATTGAAAATTCTTAAAATAAATAATTATTTATTTATGACTATGAAGAAAAAAATAATTCCACTTGTTTTCGATAATTATATCGCCGCTATTAAAAATAGTGCCGGTTCTAAGTTGTTCAGAAATTTTTACGCGAGAGTGGGTAATAAGAAAATTGACATAATGAATAATGGCGAACTTTCTTGCGCGTTTTATGTTTCGTCAATTTTATTTCTATTCGGATTTATAAAAAGCATCCACAGCACCGTTGATTTCGTGATTAATGATTTGCGGCAATCTGGGTGGAAAATTATAAAAAAGCTGAAACCCGGCAGTATTATAATTTGGGAGAAAACTGATTTTAAAAATAGCGATGCCCATAAACATATTGGTTTCTATGTTGGAGAAGATAAAGCAATCAGCAATGATTATAAATATGGTTATCCCTTAAAGCACAATTGGACATTTGGGAATAAAAGAAAAATTGAAGCAATATTTTGGAATGATGAATTTTTGGGGAAATAGGTAAAATTATGTTAGCCATTATTAAACTTCGCAAAGAACTTAAATCCAAATCCAATCCCCGAAAAGCGAAAATTCTTCGGGGATTTTTTGAAACCGGAAAAGGGGAATATGGCGAGGGCGATGTGTTTTTAGGCGTTGTTTCGGCAGAGACAAAAAGAATAGCGCTTAAATTTAAAGATTTAAATTTTAAAGAATTACAAGAATTATTGAGATCCAAGATACATGAAGAACGCGTGGCTGCCCTTAGAATTTTAATCCATCAATTCCAAGTCGTCATGCTTTGCTATAGCAAAGCACCCAAGTCTGAAATATTCAATTTTTATTTGAAAAATACCAAGAATGTTAATAACTGGGGTTTGGTTGATATGTCCGCGCCGAAAATAGTAGGAGAGTATTTATTGTCTACTTCCCCGCGGGAAAGTAGACAAGTTCTTTATAAATTCGCCAAATCAAAAAATCTTTGGGAAAGGCGGATTGCGATAATTTCAACCTTTGCTTTTATAAGGCAAAATAGGCTTGAAGATACGTTAAAAATTTCCAAAATGCTTTTAAACGACAAACAAGATTTAATTCATAAAGCTGTTGGCTGGATGCTGCGGGAAGTGGGCAAGCGTTCGCAGATAACTTTGGAAAAATTTCTTAAAGCCAATTATAAAAATATGCCCAGAACGATGTTGAGATATGCCATAGAAAGATTTCCGGAGAAAAAGCGGAAAGGGTATTTAAACGGTTAAATATTGATGTTGCCGTTAATTTGTGTGATACTTTAATTTAGTCAGCCAAGTCAATAATGTTTTGGCTTTAAAAACTTATAAATATGGAGGTGGAACGTGAAAAATACAGTAAAGAAAGCGGCGGAAGTCATCCCTGTCGGGACAGAAAGGGATGACGTGAAAGTTTGGCTGGTTGTTAACGGTCCAACGGAAACCGTGGTTCGTGTAATGACCGCGATTGGCTTCAAAAACAACGCCGAAGCAAAAGCCAGGGCGGAGGCGGTGAGAAATCAGGAGGTGCTTTGTTTGCGCAAGGTCGGCTATGGGCTGGCAGGCGAGCTGAAGCGATCAATAAAAATAATAAACTGGAGGTTTTTTCTCACGACTGATTACACTTTCCAGTGGACAGATTGGAAGTATAAAACAATGAAAATGGTGAAGCCCACTTGAACGGGCGAACCTTTCAGGGATTACAATGGCGTCGTCATCACAGGATGAGGCGCCATTTTTATATCTTGTTTATAAATTGTGGATAAAATAGGGGCGAGAAAGTAAAAAATCCTTTTAAATAAAGGGTTTTTTATTTACCTGAGAGTTCTAAATTAATTTAATTGTGGTTGACCGAAAGCGATTAATAAGGCAGAATTAAACATAAGTGGGGGAATGTGGATAACTATGGGGATAAGTACTCATTGTGGGGGATAACCAATTCGCTGATATTGTTTCCCTCAACCCGCTTCGCTCCGTCCAGCGACTCCGCTCGCTAGTCCTCGTCGAGCAATCCCGCTTAGGCGGGAACCATGCTTGCTCGACTGTGGGGTTTCGTGAACCAATATCAGCTTATCTTGATAGAAATTAGAATAATTTAAAAACGATATTTTCGGATCCATTCGGATAATTCGGATGAATTCGTAGTTTCGGATCGCATTTATGTTCATCGGAGAATTTAGCCACAATTTAGATAATAAGGGTAGAATCGCGGTGCCGGCGAAGTTTAGAAATAAATTGACCGCCGGAGCGATTATCACGCGCGGCCTGGACCGCTGCCTTTTTGTTTTTGATTCCAAAGAGTGGGAAGCGCTGGCGCAAAAATTAATTTCTTTGCCGCTGACGCAAGCGAACTCGCGCGCGTTTACAAGATTGATGCTTGCCGGCGCCGCCGATGTTGAATTGGACAAGCAAGGCAGAATTTTAATTCCGGATTATTTGCGCGAATACGCCGGGTTGAAAAAACAATCGGTGATAACCGGATTGTACAACAGGTTTGAAATTTGGGACGCGGAAAGTTGGAAACAATATAAAACGAAAACCGAAAGCCAGTCAGACGAGATAGCGGAGAAATTAGGAGAACTCGGTATTTAATTTTCAATTTACAATGACCAATTTTCAATCAAAATCCAAATGTTTAATGTTTAATGTCTAAATTACTTGATATTTGTGAAATTGAAAGTTCATTGATAATTGGAAATTGATAATTGAAAATTTATGTCACACATCCCCGTACTTTTAAAAGAAGTAATTGAAATTTTAAATCCCAAGCCTGGAGAATTTTTCATAGATGGAACGTTTGGGGCTGGAGGGCACAGCACGGCAATTTTGAAAAAAATCGGTTTAAATGGAAAATTATTGGGAATTGATTGGGATAAAAAAGTGATTGCAAATTTCAAATTGCAGATTGCAAATTATAAAAATTTAATCCTGGTTCAGGGTAACTACGCAGATATTCCGGAAATTTTGAATGAGAGAAAGCTGCATAGGGCCGATGGATTGATTATTGATTTGGGTTTGTCTTCTGACCAGTTGGAAAGTTCGGGCAGAGGATTCAGTTTTCTGAAAGACGAAATTCTTGATATGAGATTTGATTCGGAAAGCGGAGCGCTGTCGGCTGCGGAAATAATAAACAGTTTAAGTGAAAAAGAATTAGCCGATATATTTTGGAAGTACGGCGAAGAAGGAAATTCAAGGAGAATAGCCAAAGAAATCGTTGAAAAAAGAAGGAAAAATCGGATAAAAACAACATTTGAACTGGCGGAAATCGTGGAAAACGCCGTTTCGCGCCGAGGCAAAATACATCCAGCAACGAAAGTTTTTCAGGCGTTAAGGATTTATGTCAACGATGAACTGGAGAATTTGGAAAGATTATTGAAAAATTTGGGCATAATTTTAAAACCACAAGGCAGGGCGGCGATAATATCTTTCCATTCGCTGGAGGACAGATTGGTAAAAAATTATTTCAGAGATATGGCGAAAAGCGGGCGGGCGGAAATTCTGACGAAAAAACCAATTGTTCCGTCTCAAGAAGAAATAAAAAATAATCAAAGGTCGAGATCAGCTAAATTAAGGGCTTTGTATAAAATTTGAAGTCAAAAATGAACAAATTTTATTTACAAAACCTTTACCCAGCCCTTTAAGCACGTGGAATCAAAATAAAAATAATTTATTAAAATTAAATTATAATTTCTAAATTGGTTATTATTCAACGGGCATAGAGGGCTGGGTGCTCAATGTGATAGTAAAATTTACTTCGCATTGGGCTCATAAATTAAAATCACATTGGCATATGACAATAATTCAACCTCACAAAAGCAATAACGGTTCAAATTTTTTGGTTTCTATTTTAATGATGGGCTGTGTCGTCGTGGCGCTTTGGGGGATATTTTTATATAATCAACTTGTTGATATCCGCCATGAAGTGGGTAGTAGGGGAAACAATATCCAAAAGGCTGAAGTGACAAACGCGGAATTGAAAAATTCTTTTTATAATATTACCGATACGGATAGTTTAAAATCCGCATCAAACGCGCAAACGTTGATTTTGGACCAAAACCCGCAGTACGTTAAAGTGGCGGAAAACAGGCAATTAAGCACAAACTAATTAACCAACTATCTAATTATCCAATTAATTAAACATGCAATGGCGGATTAAAGGATTAATAATTTTTTTCGGCGCCCTCTTTCTATTTTTAATTTTTAACGTTTATAACGTTCAAATAAAAAAGGGAGCTTATTATTTAACCAAAGCCCAAATGCAAGAAGAGGCGAGCGGAGGCTTTGAGGCACCAAGGGGAAATATTTATTTTTTAGATAAAAACGATAATTCCGTTCAAGCCGCCATGAATAAAGATTATCAGATAATTTACGCCGTTCCGGTTGAAATTCAGGCGAGTGGCGATCAGACATCGGCTTACGCGGAAAAATTAAGTCCGATAACCGGCGTTTCGGTTGAGGAATTAAGCGGAAAATTCAGTAAAGGAAACGACAAATACGAACTTATTTTAGAAAAAGCATCTTCGCAGCAAACAACCGAGATTAAAAATTTAAATCTTAAAGGGATTTACATCAGTAACCATCTTTTGCGTTTTTATCCGTTCGGCGATTTGGCGGCGCATGTTTTGGGATTTACCGATTATTCAAGCGGTTCGGCGGAAGGCAAATACGGCGTGGAGCTTTATTTTAACGATTTACTTTCCGGAAAAGACGGCGGAATTGAAGATGGAAAGCTCATCGCGGCCGAATCGGGGAAAGATTTGATTTTAACGATAGACCCCACGA
>QYPD01000032.1 GCA_007279775.1 Spirochaetia bacterium
ATAAATAGCAGACAAATAGATGAAAGGAGATTGCTCATGAAAACGCAAACAGAACAGACGACCCCTGAAAACAAGGCGAAGAAACTCCCCCCATATTCCTGTATGGGCTCTCCGCCAACCGGAAACAACGGCAACAGTAACGAAAAAAGAACGCCAATCGACGTTGCGAAAGAGTTTCACGAAAGGCACATTTCAACGGCCGTCACGGACATGCGTGGCCAACTCTAGGCCCGCCAGCCCATCCTCCTCGCCGCTCTGCGTCCATATTACCACGGACAACGAGCGGCCTTTTTTATTCCCCCAAACCGATTTTCATATACCAATCCACGGTGGGATTTATCTCCACGGAACCATCTATATAAATACCTCCGGCCCCAGAAACTCTCATAAACGCCTGTCCGGATTCCCCGCCGGAATAAACATCTCCTCCGCTAACCGCGCTCTGCCAAGAATTTAAAGTTGAATCGTTATAAGAGTGAAAAGTGTAGCTTGAATTTTCTAAAACAAACCAATATTTAACGCCCGCGCTTAAAACAACATTTGGTGAAAAACTGAAAATTAAATCGCGATTTTGCGATACCATCTGCCTACACGGAACGATGTTGGAACTTATTTTTTAGCGGGAAAGATATAATATTTCATCGTCTTTCATTCACAAGAAAGAACTTTTTCGTAAATAATTTCTTCTTTTTGTGAATTAAGGAAGAAATAGTATTTTATGCAATATCTATTTTTTTCTTCTTGGTCAGCTAAACTATAATAATTAATTTCAACCTGAAATTTAAAAGAATTACTCTGAATTCTCTCTTTTTCAAAAATCAAATTACTTTTTAGTTTTATTTCTCCAGGATTGAGAATCATCTCTGCATTATCTATAACACCCAGGAAACCTTCTGCTTTCATGTCAAGGTTAGTTATTCTAGCGGGAATTTTTCCTCTATTATTAACAGGAAAATCTATAATTAATTTATCGCCATCATACTTTTTTTCTATGCCATCGATGGAAATATATGGCCTATTGGAGATATTGAATTCCTCTCTTGTTATATTAACTATATCTGCAGTTAAACAAGCATAATAAAAAGTAACGCCTAATAAAGCTAGTGTCGTAAGTGCTTGAATTTCTGTAGAATATTTTTTAAACCAATTTTCTTTTTCCTCTGGCATAAAATTTTCTTTTATCAAAATTGGAACCTGTTTATTTTCCAGTTTGGATATTTCTCAATTACTATTCCACCGATTATTTTAACGCTGTCATCTTCTTTTGCCTTATCTTTTGTATTTGAATATCGGGATTTGTATAAAAGTACAAAAAATAAAAGAAAAATAATAACTAAACTTAGTAAAAAGTAATTCGTTAATTAAATTGTATCATTCACGCTCTCGCTTGGGCTGACGAATTTTTTGGCGGCGGCAAATTTATTTCTTTTTCCCTGTTCCTTCTTTCACGGATTTGACAAACCTTTTTGTCGTAGGATTGACATACCGTTTTGCGTCAGGATTCCACTTTGGTGTTTTCTTTGGCATAACTTTGGATTAGTAATTATCTTTTTTATAAACTTCGGCCTTTAATAAATCTTGAGCTAAAACTTCAAACCCGCGAAAAAACGAGTTATCATCTTGTCTTATCTTTGATAAATAATCTTGGATTTCTTTATTCTGATAGGTTTTCACAATATCATACGCAAATGCATTGTACAGCATATCGTCGCTTATCAAACCTGCTACACTAACATTATTAAGTAATTCATAAGCTCCCAAATAACGATCAATGTCCGTCGTGGTAAATTCGCCCCCACTCTGTTTCAAGATTGGTTTATTTTCCTCAATCGCAGTAATTAAATTTGCATTTAGATCGCTATTTAATTCCTTATTAAACTCAAGCATTAACTGGGCGGATTGATTGTTTCGTAAGTCTCTTATCTGCGCCGCCGCAAAAACTACCCCGCCAACTATCGCCAACACTTCAATTATGCGGAGTATTTTTTCTGTTTGTTTCCAATCTAATTTTAGAAACTTGAAATTCATCGTAATAATTTTTTAAATACTTCTAACGCCGTCATCAAGCTCTCCACTCTTAACGATTTATAATATTCTGACTTGTGAATTGGTTTATCAACCTTTCTCTCGCCCTCAAGCAAAGTGATAATATTCAAATCAACATCAAAATAAGAAAGCAGGGTGTGCGTTGACGGACTCCCATATTTAACGCCGTTGTTTGTTGAATAATCTCCACCCAGTTGGCTTTCTAATTGCAATAAAACGCATGATAAATCAGGATACAATTGCTTAAAGAGCGTAAAATCAACGAGTATTCTTTTCATCATTGCGTTTTCTGTATATGCCTTGCACTCAATTGCAACCTTGAATTTTCCGTTAATATAAACATGTACATCGGTTTTTAATGTGTAATAAAAATCACCAATGTTCTTTTTGATATATTCTTTGACTTCTAGACTTTTAATTTTCTCAATATACTCGGATTTGATCGAAATTCTAACTGTTTGTTTTTCAAGTGATAAACGTTGTGGGTCTCCGCCCAAATCTTTCCATGCAATTTCAACCAAGCTTTTTGCCATACTCTCAACAAGTAAACCCTTGCCGGCTCTTACAACTCCTCCATAAGCGCGATCATCAACATTATCCCTCGCCTTTGTATCAATGCCCTTTACCAAAAATTCGTAGGCGTTGATTAACGATAAAACTTCTTTTGATGGTTTTTTCTGTTCCATATTATTTTTTGTTTAATAATGTTAGTTCTTTTTGAACATCAGAAAGTCTTTTTTTTGCTTTCTTATTATATTTTTCTGAAATATCAATGCCTACATAATTTCTGCCGAGCTTTTTTGCAACAGCAGTAGTTGTGCCAGCCCCATTAAATGGGTCAAGAATTATATCTCCGCGATAACTAAATAATTTCATGGCACTACTTGCCAAATTTTCAGGAAACATTGCGGGGTGCCCGTATTCTTTCATTTTTCTTTCTGGCGCGATATCCCATTTTGCCACTACTAATTTTTTGAATTCATCGGCAGTGATGTCTATATTTTCTCTTTCACCTTGTTTTTTAAGACTACCTTTGGAAAAAATCTCAAGAAATTCCCATGTATATTTTAAGTAAGGATTACTCGGACTTTTCCAAGAACCCCAAGCTGTATATTTACAATTCCAATTATGCTTATCCCACACTATCTCACCTTTCCATATCAGTTTTTCAGTCATGAAGAAGTTGGAAATAATGTGATGAATGGGAATATAATCAGAAAACAAAGGTTGAACATTAACAATTATTCTCCCACCATATTTCAAAACACGAATACACTCTTTGAAAACAGAAAATAACTTATCAAAATAGTCGTTCCAATCCGTTCCGTCTTCGTGGTTGTCATAATCCAATCCAAAATTATAAGGAGGTGATGTAAAAATTAAATCAACAGAATTGTCGGGAAATTTCTTTAATACCTGCGCGCTATTGCCGGTTATTATTTTATTAACAAAATTCTCTGGTAAAATATTATTTTGCTCTGAAAAATTATGGTTTTGAGCGTAGTAATAAAGACCCCTTTTTTGCTCTTTCCCTTTTCTATTTTTTACTTTTCTTTCCTTGTTATATCCAACATAAAGACGCTTGCTACCTTTTAATCCATAACTTTTTATATTCTCAATATTTTCAACAATAGTATCTAAAACTTTATTGAGCCCATTATTTGATCGGACAAGCCCAGCATTATTTTTGAACGCGGGAAAATCAAGCTGGCGTAAATTTATAACTAAGTTGTCATCGTCAATTTCAAAATGAATATCTTCTTTTGGATATTGACCAAAAAAATCGCGCAAGTCGTCTTTATACTTACTAACCGCAATTGATAAAATTTTTATCGTTTTGTATTCGCTCATATTATTTAATTAAATCCTCTATTGGCACATCTAACGCTTTGGCGATTTTTTTAAGTATCTCAACAGTGGAATTGGAACCTTTGCCTGTTTTTATTTTAACATAGATTAATCCGTAATAAAAATACATAAATTATCGGCTCAATCATATCTGAGCCGATAATTAAATCATTATTCAACGCACCCCGCACTAAATTTTGCGAGAAAATTTCAAAATCTGCTTATCGTGATATTAATTAAAATAGTGATGGCGATATGCTTCGTCCAATGCGGGAATGGGCTTATTCAGCCCGCGCACATCGCGATTTAAAAAAACAGCAAATTTAGTGCGGGGTTCTGTTGCTGATTATAAAATTTTCTTCGCCTTTGGCTCAAAAATTTTAATCCAGCAACGAAAAATACCTACTCGCCAATTTCACACCGCCTTTTTCTTATCATAATTTGCGGAAGCACTATTTACGATATAGCTGTACTCAGCTAGCACATTTGCGAAAACACTGCTCGGTATTTCACGAGTTTAGTTGGTGTTTGTGTCGTATGTCGAAGTTGTAGACAATCCCCGAAATTTGAAACGGGTATTAGTTCCAGGATTTATGGGATGAATTTTTTGAAGACATCGCCGAGTTTCTCAACAATGCCCACTTTTACATCCTCCTCGTTTTTCACGGGGTTCTTCGAGATTATCGTGCGGGGGGGCGTATAGAGATTTTTTACCGAGTCAATAACGAAATCCAAAAATTTCTTCTGTTCTTCCGCGTGTCCTGAATTAACGTCTTCCTTTAGCAATATCCGATACGATTCGAGGGATCGTGCCACAACCGACTTAAACGAGTACTCTTCTAGATATTCTCGATCTCTGCTGTGCTGGGCGTGAAAGAAGATGGCAGAGTACACAAGCGGAAGAGCCAAGACAAGCTCAAGCCACAGAACCGCAGTAAATCCCATGTTCGCGGTCAATCTCCAAAATGCGAAAAGTGTCACGCAAAGAAGCAGGGCGATGTTCACAAGAAACCAATTTCGCCACATATTTTTTGATTTTTGTAATTCCACCTTCCGTTCTTCAAACACACCAGAGGGCATTTTTTCTCCTATTGATTGATTTGCATCAGGCTCCACCGAAGGATCTATTATTTTCTTTTCCATACTACTTTAAAAAAGAATTAAATTTTCGACTTTTATTCTTACTGTTAAATTATAACACAAAACGATGATGCCTATTTCAAACTATACCTGATACTAC
>QYPD01000042.1 GCA_007279775.1 Spirochaetia bacterium
CACCACAAAAAAATACGCCGAACTTGTAACGAGTATCAAGAAGGTATTGCCAAATGCCTCCATCGGCGCGGATGTGATCACCGGTTTTCCTGGTGAGACGGAAGAAGATTTCAAAGAGACGTATGAATTCATCAAGTCATTGCCTATCACATACCTCCACGTCTTCACCTATTCCGACAGAAAAGGGACGCGGGCGAGTGTGATGAAGGAAAAGATCCCAGAGGGCGTCAAGCGCGAGAGGACAAAAAGGCTTCGCGAGCTTTCGACCGAAAAACGGGTCGAATTTTTGAAAGAAAATCTTTTTCTCGAGTTTAATTTAAAAAAGTGTTATATTAGGCCCCTGTCTTACGGAATAGATTTTATCGGTTATTTCGTGAAGCCTTGGCGGACTTACGTGCGACGGCGCGTCGCTAAGGCATTCAAAAACAAACTCTGGGTTTTTGAAAAATACGGAGAATTGGACGGAAACAAAGATAAAATGAAAAATTCAATAGCGTCTTATTTTGGGCATTTCAAACACGCTAAAGCCCTTCATTTTCTCGAAAAAATAAAAGAAAAACACCCGTGGATAAAAGAAAGTAATCCAAGAGCGTTTTTTGTTTCATTCTAGCGAGCGCAACGGAAGGCATTGCTGTTCTCGTTGCCGTTGTTGTTGCCCACCCAGTTCCAGTTGGCGTAATTGCAACCCGAATTGCCGAATATGGCTGATTCGACGCCGTTGTTGCTGCCGTTGTACATCGGAAGGGAAAATTCCACTACTTTTAAACCGTAGATATTAACTCTTAATTTTAAAAAAGAAGAGAGCGGTCATATTTATCCTGAATTTTAAAGTCAGGGAGCGGAACCTAGAATAATTAAAGCGCGCTTGCGATGAGTTGTTTCAAAGCAATTCTGGCAATTTCATTATAACAAATAATAGTATTATGGACAAGAAAAATTTATTCTGCAAACTAAACTTAAAATGGTTGCTTATTGCTGTGGTAATTGTTTTGGTTCTAATCATAGCCGGAGTTTTAATTTACAATTATTCGGTCAAATTGCCAGATTTATTTTCTCGCGTGGCCGAAAATCAAAATGGAAGTAATCAGGCAAACCAAAATTTTTCCGGCTGCGAAGTTAAAGAACAGCCGCTTAAGGTAAACGGCAATTCGCTTTCGGGCTTTATTGAAGACGACGCCGAAATGAAAGCGTTGATGAATTATTACGCGTGCAATCCGGTTGAGCGGGGCGATATCGCGCTTTATAGCTATTCAGACAACAAAAACCCGCTTATCAAAGTTGTGAAGGGGATTCCAGGCGACAAATTTCAGCTCAAAAAAACATCGGCGGATTGTTGGAATATTTTGATAAACGGCGAAATTTCAAAAAACTTCCAAAACGAGTCATATTGCTTTAACGAAAGCGGTTATAAAATGCTTTCTTTGTACGAAAAAGATTACAGAGGCATTATTCCATCCAATGCTTATCTGATTTTCGGCAATCTGGCCGGTGGTTCTATGGATTCCAGCCGTTTCGGTTTAATCGGCAAGCAAGATTTGATAGGCAAAGCCGTGAGTGGATAATCTCAATTTATCAATTTATCGACGTCCGACGTCGATAACGTCAATTTTTTTATTTTGACTTGTCCGTCCTTTTTGCTATTATAAAAGCAATGCTTCAATCTCAACTTTTTACAAAAACAAAAAAAGAAGCGCCGAAAGGAGAAGAGGCGGTAAATGCCCAGTTGCTTATTCGGGCGGGGTTTATTGATAAATTGATTGCGGGGGTTTACACCTTTTTGCCTTTGGGAATGCGGGTGATGAAAAAAATTGAAAATATCATCCGCGAGGAAATGGTGAATATCGGCGGCCAGGAAATTTTAATGCCCGTTCTTCAGCCGAAATTAAATTGGGAAACAACCGGCCGGTGGGGAACTTACGACGCGTTATTCAGATTCACGAGCCATTATTCGGAAAACGAATACGCTCTCGGCCCGACCCACGAAGAGATTATTTCGCCTCTCGCGAAAAATTTCATCCTTTCATATAAAGATTTGCCGGTTTATGTTTTTCAAATCCAAAATAAATTCCGCGATGAAAAGCGCGTAAAATCGGGGCTTTTAAGGGGACGCGAATTTTTTATGAAAGATTTGTATTCTTTCCACGCGGACGAAAAAGACCTTGATGAATATTATGAAAAAGCAAAACAGGCTTATTTTAACGTTTTTAACCGCGCCGGCATCGGCGATTCAACTTTTTTGACTTTCGCTTCGGGCGGAAGTTTTTCAAAATATTCACATGAATTCCAAACGCTATCCGAGGCCGGAGAAGATAAAATTTATGTTTGCGAAAAATGCAGGGTGGCGGTGAATAAAGAAATTATTGAAGAGCAAAGCGTTTGTCCGGAATGCGGAAACAAAAATTTAAAAGAAGAAAAGGGAATTGAAGTCGGAAATATTTTCAAATTGAAAACCAAATATTCAACGCCGTTTAATCTGAAATATAAAGACGAAAAAGGCGTTGAAAAAGAAGTGGTAATGGGTTGTTATGGCATCGGCCTTAGCAGATTAATGGGATCGATTGTTGAGGTAGGCCATGATGAAAAAGGAATAATTTGGCCCGAATCTGTAGCTCCGTTTAAAGTTCATTTAATTTGTTTGGGCGAAAAAAATAAAGCGAAATGCGATAAACTTTATAAAACTTTATCTACCTACGGTAGATCTACCGAAGGTAGACAAAAAGCGGGGATTGAAGTATTGTATGACGATAGAAAAGAAGCGAGCGCGGGAGAAAAATTCGCCGACGCCGATTTAATCGGCATTCCGTACAGGCTGGTTATCAGCGAAAAAACTGGAGGCAAAGTGGAAATTAAGAAAAGAAATGAGGGTAAGGCAAGGTTGGTCGATGAAGGAGAATTGCTTAATTTATTGATAAATTAAATTTCCAATTTCCAATTACCAATTTTCAATAAATTTTCAAATAGTTTAATTTTCAAACGTTTGAAAATTATTATATTGATACTTGATTGATAATTGTAAATTGAGAATTGAAAATTGTGATACTTGATTATTTTAAAAAAGACATAGGCATAGATTTGGGAACGGCCAACTCTTTGGTTTATGTTAAAGATAGGGGAATTATATTGAATGAACCGTCGCTTACGGCCGTTAATAATAAGACGGGTCAGATTTTAGCTATCGGCGAAGAAGCCAAAAAAATGGTTGGCCGCACGCCTGCCCACATTTCAATAATCCGCCCTTTGATAAACGGCGTGATTTCCGATTTTGAAATAACAACGGAACTTCTCCGCCATTTCCTGAAAAAGGTTGACAACAACAGATTTTTTAATTATTCTCGGGTAGTTATCGGCGTTCCCACTAATTTAACGGAAGTTGAAAGAAAATCAGTTGAAGATGCTGTTCTTTCAGCGGGAGCCGCGAGAGCTTATTTAGTTGAAGAGCCGGTGGCGGCAGCTTTAGGCGCGCGTTTGCCGGTGGATGAACCGACCGCCAGCATGATAGTTGATATGGGCGGAGGAACCACGGAAATAGCCGTTATTTCAATGGGTGGAGTGGTTATTTCAAGAAGTTTGAAAATCGCCGGAGACAAATTAAACGACGATATAATCAAGTTTATCCGTGATGAATTTAAATTGATGATAGGCGAGCCCACGGCGGAAGAACTTAAAATGAAAATAGGTTCCGCCATAGCGATGGACGAAAAATTGGAATTGTCTATCCGTGGCAGGGACATGGCGACGGGCTTGCCAAGGGAAGTGGTAGTGAAAGGAGGCCATATTAGAATGGCGATAAGCCGTTCTTTGCGTTCAATGGTGGAAGCGATAAAAGAAACTATAGAAAAAGCGCCGCCGGAGCTTGTTGGAGACATTTTAAAAAACGGCGTTTTTCTTTGTGGCGGAGGAAGTTTGTTAAAGGGAATGAGCAATTTAATCCAAAGAGAGATTGCGGTGGAAGCGACGGTCGTAGACGACGCTTTAACATGTGTCGTGCGCGGAGCGGGAATAATTACGGATGATATTGATAAACATTCCAGATTTCTCGCCGGGAGTTTGAAACCGATGGAAATTAATATATAATAATATAATCTCAAATATTAAATCTCAAAAATCAAATTTGAGATTTGAGTTTTGACATTTGATTTTTATTTATGGGAGGAGTACCTACAAAACATCATACAAGATCAAAGACCGGGAAACGTCGGTCGCATTTGGCTTTAAAGCCTTCACAGATTTATGCGTGTTTGAAATGCGGATCGCCGATTGTTCCTCACCGATTTTGCTCAAATTGCGGAGACTATAAAGGAAGAGTGTTGAAAAAACCGAAATTGAAAGTCAAGAAATAATTTATGGCAACAAGGCACCTTGCTCGTTCAATAGTTCTTCAATCGTTGTATGAGTGGGATTTTTATGGCCGAAAAAGCGACTTGGCTAAAGTTATGGAACGGAATCTAGCTGAATTTGGGCCGGGGATAGACGAAACGGAATTTGTCTGGAAGATAGTAGACGGCATAGTGAAGAATTTCAATAATCTAAACAAGATAATAGAAAAAGCCGCGCCAGAATGGCCGTTGAACCAAATTTCAATAATAGACAGAAATGTTTTAAGAATTGGGCTTTATGAGCTGATGTTCGCCGACAGGAACGAAGTTCCGGCGAAAGTAGCCATAAATGAAGCGATAGAATTGGCGAAAAATTACGGCGGACCGAATTCAGGAAAATTCATTAACGGCGTTTTGGGAACGGTGTATAGCGAAATGAATAAGCAATCCGAAACTACGAATTCATCCGAATCTACAAAAGCAATCCGAAAATAATAACACATTCGAATCTACAAATACGTTCGAATAGTTAATAATTTCGTAGCCATTCGAAAATTCGGATACATTCGTAGATTGGGATTATATTTTATGAATAAATCAAAAGAAAAACTTGAAAGATCATTAGGAATGAAACTCTTTTTAAAAGGGGACCGTTGTAATTCGCCGAAATGCGCCATGGTCAGAAGGCCAAGCCGTCCGGGAGTGCACGGCGCCAAACGACGCAGAGCCCCTTCCGAATTTGGAAGCCAGTTAATGGAAAAGCAAAGAATGAGAGCGAGCTACGGACTTAGAGAAGTCCAGCTTTCAGAAATTGTCTCTAAAGCGATGCAAAAAAAAGGCGCCGGCGTCGGCGATTCAATAATAGAAACACTTGAAAGGCAGTTCGCCAATGTCGTTTTTCGTTTAGGCCTCACTTCTTCAAGAACGGTAGCCAGGCAATTGATTTCTCACGGCCATTTTTTTGTGAACAAGAAAAAAATAAGGGCGCCTTTTTATCCTTTGAAAGTCGGCGAAACCGTTTCAATAGCTCCAAATTCCAAAGAACTCTTGATTTTTAAAGATTTATCCAATAAACTTAAAAAATACGATACGCTGGAATGGCTTTCTTTGGATAAGGAAAAACTTGAAGGCAAATTATTGGCTTTGCCTAAAGGTTTGGAATTGCCTTTTGATATAAACTTAGTCGTCGATTATTATAGTAAATAAAGCAATCCAAAACAACGAATTCATCCGAATCTACAAATAAATCCGAATAGCTACAAAATATTTTCGTAGCAATTCGCAGATTCGTATGAATTTGTAGATTGGGATTACATTTTATGGAATACGCACGCTTAAGCGATACGGTAAAAATAAAAAAAATTTCCGAAACTGATAGAGAAGGCGTTTTTGAAGTTGAAGGGCTTTACACCGGATACGGCCTCACTTTGGGCAACGCTTTGCGGAGAGCGCTTCTTTCTTCTTTGCCCGGCGCCGCAGTCACGCAGATAAAAATTAAGGGAGCGGAGCATGAATTTTCCACTCTCCCGGGAATTTTGGAAGATATTGTTGAAATAACGTTAAACCTTAAAAAAGTTCGTTTTCGTTTTTACGCTTCCGAACCGCAGATTTTAACTTTAAGAATTAAGGGAGAAAAAGAAATTACGGCCGCCGATATAAAAGCTAACGCGCAAGTTGAGGTGGTTAATCCTGAAGCTCATATCGCTACTTTAACGGGTAAAAACGCGGAGTTGGAAATGGAAATTACGGTTGATAAGGGAGCAGGATATGTTCCGGCCGAAGCGCGTAAAACGGAAAAGCTTCCGATTAAAACGATTGCCGTGGACGCAATTTTTTCGCCCGTGGTTAAAGTTAATTTTTCCGTTGAAAACATGCGCGTCGGCGACAAGACGGATTTCAACAGGCTCAAGCTTGTGATTGAAACCGACGGCAGCATTTATCCTTCAAGCGCTTTGCACAAAGCTTCAAATGTTTTGAAAGACCATTTTGAAAAAATGGCCGGAATTGAAGTAATGGAAGAAGAAAAAGGGTCAGTCGTTGCGGAAGCCGAAGGAGAAAAAACAGGGAAAAAGGAGAAGAAGGTAAAAAAGAAAAAATAAAGCAATACGAAAACACTAATCCGAATCTACAAATAAATTCGAATAAACACAAAAACGTATTCGTAGCCATTCGAAAATTCGGATAAGTTCGTAGATTGGGATTATATTTTATGAAACATCTGAGCGGAGGCCGAAAATTTCATCGCAAAAAAGGGCAGCGGAAAGCCCTTTTTAAAAGCTTGGCGGGTAATTTCATTTTGAAAGAAAAAATGGAAACTACTGAAGCTAAAGCCAAAGAAGCCCGTTCCAGAGTGGAAAAATTAATCACTCTCGGGAAAAAACAGAATTTAGCGAGTTTCAGAATTTTAATGTCCAGATTAAACAAGAAAGCCGCCGAGAAAGTTTATTTTGAATTGGCTCCGCGCTATAAAGAAAGGGAAGGCGGGTTTACCAGGATAACAAAAAGCGCTGTTCAAAGGAAAAAAGATGGAGCGAAAATGGCAATAATAGAGTTTGTGTAAAGCGGTGTGGGGGTTGACCCCGTAGTAGACCGAGCGCGGCAACGCTAGCCGCTTTTTCTGAAATTGATATTTCATAGCACAAAAACAGATTTTTTGATAAAATAAATGACAAAGCAGAGGCGTTGTGAAAAGCGATGCGCTCGGCTCACTACGGGGTTGACAATAATCAAATAAATAATATAATTAAAAGCGTCGCGTAAAAAAACGTAAAAAATAAAAAAAGTGAAACGTGAATCGTGAAATATGAAACAAACTGGCTTCAACAATGTTTCAAATTTCAAGTTTTAAGTTTCAAAAACAAAAATGGCTGAAAAAGCAAAATTTGAAAGAAGTAAGCCGCACGTAAATGTCGGCACAATAGGGCACGTCGACCACGGCAAGACAACCTTGACCGCGGCGATCATGCACGTCCTTAAATTAAAAGGTCTTATCGACAAGGAAGAAGGGGTTAGTCAAATTGACAACGCGCCGGAAGAACAAGCGCGCGGAATTACGATCGCTTTGCATCACTCGGAATATCAGTCCGAAAAGAGGCACTATGCCCACATTGACGCTCCGGGCCACGCGGATTATATTAAAAACATGATAACCGGCGCGGCGCAGATGGATGGCGCGATTTTGGTTGTCGCCGCCACAGACGGCCCGATGCCCCAAACAAGAGAACACATTCTTTTGGCTTACCAGGTAGGCGTTCCGAATGTAATAGTTTTCTTGAATAAATGCGATCAGGTTGATGACCCGGAACTTATCAGCTTGGTTGAAAGCGAAATTCGGGAACTTTTGAAAAAATATAATTTCCCCGGAGACGAAACTCCGATAATCCGGGGTTCGGCCCTCAAGGCTCTTGAGGCGAAATCCGCCGATGATGAAGCCGTGAAACCGATTTTGGAACTTATCAAAGCTCTTGATGATTATATTCCGGAACCGAAGAGGGACATCGATAAGCCTTTCTTGATGCCGATCGAAGATATTTTCTCCATTGAAGGAAGGGGAACGGTTGTCACCGGAAGGGCGGAAAGGGGAATCGTTAAAGTAAACGAAGAAGTTGAAATTGTCGGTCTTAAGCCGACACAGAAAACTGTCGTTACCGGGATTGAAATGTTCAACAAACTTCTTGATGAAGGAAAAGCGGGAGACAATGTTGGAATTTTGCTCCGCGGACTCAAGAAAGAAGATGTTGAGCGCGGCCAAGTTGTCGCCAAGCCCGGAAGCGTTACTCCGCACACCGAATTCACCGCGGAAGTTTACGTTTTGAGCAAAGAGGAAGGAGGCAGACACACACCGTTCTTCAAGGGTTATAAACCGCAATTCTACATCAGGACTACCGATGTCACCGGAGAAACCGTTTTGCCGGAAGGCGTTGAAATGGTTATGCCGGGCGACACAGTAAACTTGACGATTAAACTCATAGCGCCGGTCGCTTTGGAAGAAAAACAAAGGTTCGCTATCCGCGAAGGAGGGAAAACAGTTGGCGCGGGTGCGGTAACAAAAATTATAAAATAGTTACCTGCCTGCCCTGCCTACCGGCAGGCAGGCGGTGGCAGGTTTGAAAAACATTGGACATGCCCAGTAGTGAAAACTCGACATAAGCTCGCCTCGCAAAATAAAAAATTTAATAAATTATAAGGTCGTTATTATGATAAAAACATATTAAATTAAACAAAGATTATTCGGCTCGCTTTATTTTGCGCAGTCGAGTTTCTACTACTGGGTATGGCTAAAAAAAAGGAAGAGATTGAACAAGCCAAAATTAGGTTGCGGGTAAAATCGTACGACCACAAATTAATGGACAATTCTTTAAAGCAGATTATAGACATCGCTTTGAGGAATGGAGCTGAAGTGGTTGGTCCGATTCCTTTACCGACCGAATTCCGGAAGTACACGGTTAACCGCTCTACCTTTGTCCATAAAAATTCGCGCGAGCAATTTGAACTTCGTGTCCATAAACGCTTGATAGACATTTTAACTCCGAGCCAAAAAATAGTTGAAGCTTTGTCCAGCCTGACTTTGCCGGCAGGGGTTGACATTGAGATTAAAATGGCGTAGAATATAGTTAGTGAGTGTGAATTTTCCTTGTTGCCAAGACGCAAGTCGCGGCAAAACTCAAGGAATATTTATTCAGTTCCCCCCGCGCAAGCGGGGGGTTTTTGCTATATTGCGAAATTTAAATAAATTGGGCATAATTATATTGCGGCTACGAACGAGCACTCACTAAGCAAAAAAACTAGAGGTCACCATCGTAGCCGCATTATGCCCAGTAG
>QYPD01000010.1 GCA_007279775.1 Spirochaetia bacterium
GTCTACTTTCCCGCGGGAAAGTAGACAGGA
Source organism: Spirochaetia bacterium (assembly GCA_007279775.1). Lineage (GTDB taxonomy): Bacteria > Patescibacteriota > Minisyncoccia > UBA6257 > UBA9933 > QYPD01. The sequence continues at coordinate 31 of QYPD01000010.1, forward strand.
ATATTAAATCTACATTTTATTTAAATGGTTAACAATAAAGAATTTAATTATGGGAAAGATTGGGAAATCCGCGCGTGGTTGAAATTTTTGGAAAATACAAAAAATGTGAAATCGGGCAAGAAATTAACGGAATTTTTTGATAATTTATTAAGTGAAAATGAAAAGAAAATAATTATAAGAAGGATAGTCGCGATTTCCATGATTAGGGCGGGGAAAAGCTATAAAGAAATTGGAAGAATTTTGTGGATTTCTTCAAAAACCATCAGCGCTATCAAAAAGAGCGTTTTAAACGATTATACTTATAAAAGTGGTCGTTATTACAGTGAGAAAAGCGATGAAGAAAAAAGAAAAAGGATAAAACCATTGTCGCCGCGGACGATTGTTGACTATTGGGCAAATATGCCATGGCCTACAAAATCCGGCAAGGGGAGATGGAAATATTTAAATTATCAGGATTAAAGCATAATTTTCATCTACTTTCCCGCGGGAAAGTAGATGAAAATTATTTTATTAAACGATTTAAAAATTAGAAAATTAGAAAATTAGTGATTTAGTAAATAAGATTTATGGGAACATATCTCGGCCAGAACTTTTTAATGAATAAATTCAAGCTGCGGAAAATCGCGGACGTTTTGGAATTGGAAAAAGGCGATACGGTTATTGAAATCGGGCCCGGGCACGGGGAACTGACTTTGCTTTTGGCAAAGAATTTCCAATTTTCAATTTTCAATTTTCAAATTATTGCGATTGAGAAAGACGAGCAATTGGCAAAAGATTTGAAAAATAGGATTCATGATTTGGGATTGGGTAAAAATATCGAAATTATTGAAGGAGATGCTTTAAAAATTCTGCCAGCATTAAATACAAAATACAAAATACAAAATACAAAATACAAACTTGTCGGCAACATTCCTTATTATATCACTGGATATCTATTAAGAATTTTAGGGGAACTTGAGTTGAAACCAAATCTTATCATTCTAACTATTCAAAAAGAAGTGGCGCAAAGGATAGCGGCAAAGCCGCCCAAAATGAATTTGCTCGCGGCAAGCGTGCAGTTTTGGGCGAAGCCGAAAATCATCGGTTATATTTCAAGAAAAGATTTTAGGCCCGCGCCAAAAGTTGATAGCGCGATAATAAAATTTAATATTAAGACATCGGATGTCAGTAGGACATCCGATGTCCAGAAATTAAAATATTATAAACTCATTAAAGTCCTCTTTAAACAGCCGAGAAAGACGATATTGAATAATCTCAAATCTTCCGCCAAAGGCGGATCCGCCTCGGGCGGACAAATCTCAAATCTCAAAAATGACGAATTTTTAAAAAAGATAGCTAAAGCCGGCGTTAATCCTTTTGATAGGCCCCAGAATTTAACTATCGAACAAATTAAAAATTTATCAATTTAATTGATAGTGTGAATTTTTTAAGTTATACTTTTTTAAAATGATGGTAAATTCGTTAAAAGCGATTGTAGAGAAAATAGAAAATAATAAGCAGATATCTTTCGGTGTAGTATTTTTGCTTATATACATAGCTTCTTTTTTAAGGGGATTTTTGGAAAATTACGCTAATTTTGACAACCAAAATCACATAATGGGCGTGATAGATACTTTTTTCCACTATCCCTTTTGGTTTTTCGGGATTTTTATTTCCACATCCATAATTTTGGCTTTATTTACCCGGGAAAGGATTGAAAAAATAGGTAGGCTGGGAGTGATATCTTCGTTTATGGTTGTTTTACCGCCGATTCTTGACCTTATTATCAGAGGAGGGGCGCAGACGCGATATTCATTTATAGTCGGAACTTTTTCCGATCTGGCAACATCCTTCCTTACTTTTTTTGGCAGTGTCGCAGGTGGAACCCATGGCGCTACGATAGGCATGAAGATGGAAATTATATTAGTGATGCTGGCAATAGGGTTTTATATTTTTAATAAAACGAAAAAATTTTTACGGGCGGTCGCGGGCGTTTTGGCGCTGTATACAACAATTTTTATTTTTATAAGTTCGCCGACTTTTATTTTCGCGGCGAAGAACGCGTTTTCAGTTGATCGTCAGGAAATTAATTATCAAACAATAAATAATTTTTATTCCAGGCAAGAATTAACGGATTCGTTCACAAAAGACAGAACATTTATCGTTGAAAATAATAATGATTTATCCGTGGCTCAAAGCGCCAATAATATTTATTCAATCACCCTTTCTGTGATTTTTTTAATAGCGGATATCTTATTACTGGCATGGTGGCTTTGGTTATATGATGCAAAAAAATTCGCCGCGGTTATAAAAAACTTCCGTTTTTTAAGAATAGCCCATTATTTTTTAATGGTTTTCGCAGGAATTTATTTTGGAATGAAATTTTCAGGACAGGGTCCAATAACCTCTTTGTTTGATTTCGTATCTTTTATTTCTTTGTTTGGGTGCCTGTTATTATCTTGGCTGTTTTCTGTTTGGGATAATGATGAGGCTGACGTAGAAATTGATAAAATTTCTAATTCGGAGAGACCGTTAGCAAAAAATATTTTAACTCTTGAAGAGTGGCGTATTTCGAAATATTTATTTCTTTTTATCGCCTTAAGTTTCGCATTCTTGGGAGGGCTCTATCTATTTATATTAACGCTGTTATTTTTAAGCATATATTATATTTATTCCATTCCTCCGTTGAGATTAAAAAGATTTTTCGGCGTTTCTTCTTTATTGGTAGCATTTAATAACGGTTTAACGCCCGTATTGATGGGTTTTTTTCTGTCTTCGGGAACGGAAAATCTGCAAAAATTTCCAGGCAGGTATTTTTGGGGCATATTAATAATTTTTTTCTTGGTGGAGCATGCTAAAAATTTGAAAGATTTTGAAGGGGATAAAAAAGCTGGCACCCAAACCTTACCGGTTATGCTGGGACTTAAAAACGCTAAATTGGCGAGCGGCATTTTAGTTTTTTTCGCCGCGTTACTGGTCCCGATATTCTTTTACTTTAACGTAGTTACTTTTATTACCGCAGTATTTTTTGGAATGATGATGTTTTTTGCAATCAATAAGGAAAAATTTAAAGAAAAGTACGTTTTTATTATTTATTTTATTTTTGCCGCAGTTTTTGCGGGGGAGATGCTTTTGTCCGCTGCGGCAGATTCGTTTGACGCGCGGGCAAGCCAGGCGGCAACGGCGGGATGGCATTGGCTTTACCAATATAATAATAATTTTTCAGACCCCGGAATTCCAATGATAATCAAAACGATAAATGACAAGTATTGCCATTCGCCAAAAGCGGAAAATTTTTGGAAAAATATTTTAAAAGAATTTAAAAATCATCCTTATTTGCCGGTATTTGAAAGATTTACTTCCGATAAAATGGATTATAAAAAAATCAGCGATAAGGCTTTGGCGATATTAAAAACTCCCCAGATTTATTATAACGACGTTCTGCCCCAAGCGCTTTATTGCGATTTGTATCCGGTCCGTGAAGATTTTGCCGTTAAAACTTTTGACAAAATAGAAACGGAAACCGGCTACGACCTTACCCATAAATTTTGGTCAGCGGTTCTTTTCAAGGAAAACGGTTGTATCGCGGAGGGCTATAACCTTAATGAGATTATTTCAACTGCCGCGCAAAAAATGGTGGCCGACCAAGAGGCAAACGGAGAAATTAACGATTTGTACGCGGAACGGACGGCTTTTTTGGAATATTACGGATTTAAGAATTTGGTAAAAGAAAGTTGGATAAAAAATATAATGGATAATCAATTGGAATCCGGGGCTTGGATAAACTCCGTTAAAGGCGTGGGAAATCCGCATACGACAGCCTTGTCCATTTGGGCGCTCGCCGAACATTCGGCAACTTGTCCATTCCAATAGGCCGTCTATCCACTTTCCTTAAATTTATTATGTTGTATAATTATACTAATGAATCTTGTCAAAAACACGGCGGTCATTTTGGTTATTTTGGCAGGCGTAATAAGCTCTTATTTTATTTTAAAAAATTCGGGTCCCGTAACGGCTTCGGGCGAAAATGATAAAATTTCGGAATTAAGCGGGCAAATTTTGAATAAAAATCCAATCCAATGGATTGAAAAGGCAAAAGAACAGATTTCTTCAATAAAAGATTCAGTTCAGGGGAAATTATCGGGCGACTCAAACCCTTCCGGGCAGGTTAATCTTACGAATTTAGTCGCTAAGTCAATGTTCGGCGGCATGCAAAACATGATTCAAGACGGAAACGCTTCAAGCACTTTTAACCCCAATGACCCCAAAAGTCAAGAAGCGATTCAAAATGCGATAAGCGGTGTCCAAGACCCTTTATCTTATTATGATTTATCAATAGATGAAAAAGCCATAAATATTTCTCAAGGCGATCCGGAACAAAGTTTAATGAATTATTTAGAAGGAGCTTCCGTTGCTATCGCTCAAGGTGAAAAGGCAGAAGCCTATAGGAAGCCGACAGACGCCGTTGATAAGGCAATATTGCTGGGCGATTCTTCGGGATTAAAGCAGTTAGTGGAAACTTACCAGAATCTTTTTAACGGGTTTATGGGATTATCCGTTCCTCCGGGCCAGCTTGAGCTTCACAAAAAATATTTGAAATTTTTCAAAAAAGCCGGAGTGGTTTATTTGGGAATAGGCGATTTTCAAAACGATCCGGTGAAAGCAAGTTTATTTTTCCAAATGGTGCCGGATATCATCAATGAGGAAATTGAAATAAGGAAAGAATATTATAAGTTGGCAACGGGTTAGCTATGAAAAGTTTTATAAAAAAATCAATAATTTTTCTAGTTGTTTTCACCCTCGTTTTTGGCGCTTCCATTTTGGAGTTTCCCAAAAAAGCGGAAGCGGTTTGGGGGATTGAAGACTTAGTATTCGACGCACAAGCATTTGTACAATTCCTTGCTAGTTGGGCAGAGCAAATTGCGAAATGGGCGAAAGAAGAAGCAGCCAAAGCTCTTCGCGATATAATAGTCAAACGTCTTATGGATTATATGACAGATCAGACCATTGCTTGGATTCAGGGCGGCGGCAAACCTCAATTCGTCACGGATTTTCCGGGTTTTTTGCGGGATTCTGCCAGCGCGGCAATTGGAGACGTTGTACTCCAAACAGGCGCCGCTTTTATCTGTTCGCCTTTTAAGGCGCAAATTTTGTTGCAGCTCCAGCCAACGCCGAAATTTTCAGAAAATGTTAAATGCACATTAGACAGCATTGTCGGCAATATTAATAATTTTTATAACGATTTTAGCAAAGGAGGATGGATTGGCTATGCCGAAGTAATGCAGCCTCAAAATAATTATTATGGAACGGCGCTTATAGTTAGCGCCAATCTTAACGCTCAAGCCGCCAAGGCGGTAGACGCGGCATCAAAAGAAGTTCAAGCGGGAAGCGGTTTTTTGTCGGTTAAAAGATGCAAAGGCGGCGGCATTGCAAATCCCACGCCCAAAGACATAGACGAAATGTTTCTCATGAAAGACTTTAAGGGTAATTATTGCCAAGAAAAAGATTTAGAAAATACTACGCCGGGCAATGTCGTCGCCGAATCGGTTAAAGTGGCAATTAATTCCGATTCTCAATGGGCGGCTAATGTTCAGTCTGTTGTTTCAGCATTAGTAAACGCTCTTATCAATCGTTTGGTTAAAGAAGGGCTTAGCACGATGTCCGATTCAAATTCTTCCAGCGTTAATTCCGCCGCTGGTTACACGGCGCCGTATAATAACCTTGTGAGCCAAAACCTTGGAAGTGGCCAGAACGCGATGGTAAGCTCAATAACCACATTTCTCGACCAATGGCAATATTTGTTAACGCAATACAGCGTGGCGCTTAGTTCAAATTCTCAAGTAATAAGCGCCCTTGAACAAATAAGGGGAATGTCATGTACGATAAACGATGAACCAGGAACAGATAATATATTAAAAGCCTTAAATGTGACTAGTGTGGATGAAGCTCTTGCCAAATCCAATACTGCTCAAACTAATTTAACGACAAAAGTAGACAATCTGGAAACGTTGGTTCTAGAAGCCAGCAGCACAATTGATCAGATTAACATTCTTTATTTAGAAATAACTTCAACTTCAACTTTGTCCACAACTTCAACTTCAACTTCAACATTGGGAAATCCTGTTCTAATAGCTCAAGTGCAAGGGCTCTACACCGGATTTATGAATAAATATAACAACCAGCGATATTTGCTTTCTATTTTTTCCGACAGAGCGGACGCCGATGGTGAAGTTGCCGATAAGGCAAATAAGGCAAGGCTTGCAAATGAAGCGTTAAGCGCTTGCGGAAGTGTTCCCCCGTAATGCAAATTAAACATTAATGAAAATAAGAAACAAATATAAAATCATTTTCGCGTTATTGGTTTTTTGCGCGGTGTTTTTGGCGGCCGGGCATATTGCGTTTGCGCAAAGTACCAGTACGGCTGTCAGTGCGGCCGCGGCTGCCGGAGCGACGGGCGATCAATCAAATAACGCGATGAAGGAATTAACAGGTCCAAATGTAGAGAAACCGTTTTTTCTTTTGGTTTGGGCAGTCAATATATGCGCAGCTGTCGTAAGTATTTTGGGTTGGTTAATAAATTTCGCGATTTTTGTAGGTAAATCAATAATGGTTTTGCCGATAGTTCAAGCGGGTTCTCAAGTGATGATAAATTTCGCGAATCTTGGATTTGTTTTCGCGATTATAGTAATAGCCTTTGCCACAATATTCAGGGTTCAAAGCTATTCAATGAAGCAAACTCTTTGGAAGCTTATCGTTGCCGCACTTTTAATTAATTTCAGCCTGACGATTGCCGGAGCTTTTATTTCGGTTGCCAATATTTTTACAGACTTTTTTCTCCAACAAATGACTCAGAGTAATATTGCGGACGGATTTATGGGTATTTTAAATCCCCAAGCGCTTGTTCAGGTTGCAAAAGACCCGTCACTATTAGAGAAGTTTTTGTCACCTATCAATGCAGCAATCAAGATAATGACAAGTCTGCTTTTCGTCATAGTTTTTTCTTTCATAGTAATTTTAACCTTTTTAGCCATAGCGATTATGCTTTTGATAAGGATAGTTATGCTTGGGCTTTTGTTGGTTCTTATGCCGATTGTTTGGCTTTTGTGGATTTTCCCGGGAACGCAAAAATATTGGTCAGAATGGTGGAGCAATTTTATCCGTTGGACGTTTTTCGCCCCAATAATGCTTTTTTTCATCGTTTTAGTTATTTCAAGCGGGACGCAGTTGCAAAAAATAAGGGAGAATTCAGGTATGGCCGCTCAGCAGCAAACTCCTGTTATGGAAAAAGCGTTTAAAGATAATTTTACTTTGGACCCTAATTTCTTTGACCATTTAGCTCAAATTATTATTACCACAGGCTTGTTGCTTGGAGGTTTAATCGCCGCGAATAAAATGGGAATCACTTTCGCTTCAACCGCGATGGATATGGCGAAAGGAAGCGGTAAAATGTTCGGCGGCTGGGTTGGAAGAAAGAGCTTGCAATATGGAACCGGTTGGTTAAACAAGCCGCGCGGAGAGGAAGGCAAAGAAAAATCTTACGCTCAAAAAATTTCAGAATGGTCTGCTGGTTCAAAGCTCGCGAAATACGCGCTTCTTCCGGGTTTGGCGGCTCGAGGAATAGCTAAATTTTCCGCCGCCGGAGGAGAAGATTTAGTTAAAAAAGCTAAAAATGACGCTGGTAAGCGAAGCTTGAATGAAAATATCGCAATGCTTGGTTATGGCAGTTCGCCGACCCAGCAGGGAATTTTGGAACATTTACAAGGAAAAAACTTATTAAACAAAGTTCCGAATGTTATGAAATATATTGATAAAAAACACATGGATGAATTCGCCAAGCGCGGCCAGGCACTGGCTTTCGGAGATATTGAAAAATCTCTTGGAATGAACGTGGCGATGAAAGAAAATCTTGACAAGGGCGATGAGAAAGAATTTTACAAAGAAGGCAAAAAATTCTTTTCCAAGTTTTCTAAAAATGATTGGAAAAAAACGCAATTTAACGATATTTTTTCGGAAAAATCTTCTGTGGGTTTAAGCGAAAGCAGCCATGAAATGGCTCAGGAGGGAGTGGCTCATAGTATTATTTTCAATAACCCCGGCGACATTGTTAAAATTTTAAGCAACGTGAAACCGGAAAATTTTGAAAGAGCTAAAACAGCAATAAAAAATAGTGTTTCGAAAATTAAAGAGACTGACCCCAAATTGGCAGATAAAATCGTTGTAGCTTTTGATAAAACATTAGCTAAGCGTATGACCGGCGATTTATTTGAGTTTCCAGAGTCAGAAAATAAATCATGATAAAAAATCGGCAAAATTTTACTTTTGCCGATTAGTATAACTTAGTATAACAGTGATAATTGGCTGTTAGCCCATTAACAAAGTTATTCAAGGAGAAAATTTTTCGAATAAACGTGATTACACTGTGCGCATTTATAGAAGACAGTAAGAGTAAGTTTGCCTGTGAAATTCATGGGGTCTTCTCCGATAAAATCTGGCGTATTGTCGCGATCACAGTTTGGACATTTAACGATTCGATCTTTGGATTTTTCCCGTGCTTGTTTGACCAATTTTTTCACTTCGGAAGACTTAGTGTATGGATCGGGATAACCGCAATGGGGACATTTATCTGCAGAACTGCTGACATTTTTTGTACATTCTGGGCATCTGATTAGCATTTTATATTCACCTCCTTTCTGTTAGAATTATTATAGAACTAAAGTAAAATTACAATTAAAATTTAATTTTGTCAATATGATAACAATTTCTAAAGAACAAGCGTTAAAAAGGTGGGGAACTTTACCCGATAATTTGAGAGAGGCCGTTCTTTCGGCATATAATGCCGAAGTATTATGGCGCGTTTGCGAAAACCAGCACTTGTCCGAAGACAAAATTGAAAAAGTGGCGATTGCGGCCGGAGACGTGCTTATGGGATTCGTGCACTCTGAAGATTTTGCTTCGGAAGTCCGCGAGGCGTTGGATATTAATGCGGAAATCGCCAACGCGGTTGCCGTAGAAATTGACAGGAAAATTTTCTTTCCGCTTAAAAAAGAACTGGAAAAAGTTTATCAGCCTTCTCCGTCTGAAACTGAAAATATGGGAGAAGAGCAGGAATCGCCGGTGCTCGATTTAAGAAAGAAAATGGAAGAATTTTCATTTAAAATCGTTGAAGACGAAAATCAAAAACAAGAAAATAAAATTGATTTATCTAAAAAAATCGAGAAAGAAAATGTTGTGGCGCCGCAAGCCGAGCCAATAATTGAAAAAATCGTTCCGGCCCTTGAAAAAACCGAAGAATCCGCCCGAGGCGGATCCGCCTTTGGCGGAAAAGAAGAGAAAAAAACGGAAGACGGTCCGTTGATTATCCACCAAGAAGTCGGATTTAAGCCGCTTTCCGGGAAATTGAAATCATTAGGCGGAATGTTTAATTTTTTGCGGAGTAAAGACGAATTTAGAAAAGAAAAAGAGCCGGTAAAGGCGGAATTGGAAATCGGTGAAGAATTTAAAATAACGGAAGACAAAAAAGAAGAATATAAGCCGCAAATAAAAACAGAGGAATCCACGAAGGTCGTTAATTACAGCGAAATGCCGGAACAGCCGATTGCGGTCGCGTCGGAAAATTTACCCGTGACGAAAGAAAACCTTAAAGAAATAAAGCCTGAAGTGGAACAGGAAAAGAAAATTGAAGAGAAAATAGAAGAAAAAAAACCAGAAATTGTAAAAAATGGGAAATCAGAAGAAATGATTAATCTTGAAGACTTTAAGTAATAAGAAAATAATCCTAAATTCGGATTTTTTCGTAGATTCGGATGAATTCGTAGTTTGGGATTGCGTTTATGCATTTTCAAATCCCTCAATTTATTGAAATTGAAAATAAAGTAGTCGGGCCGTTAACGTTGAAGCAGTTTTTTTATTTGGCGGTTGCGGCGGCCATAAGTTTTGCGTTTTATTTTGTTTTGGCGTTTTGGCTTTGGATTATGATAACAGCGGTTTTAGTTTCAACATCCCTCGCTCTGGCGTTCATCAAATACAACGGCCAGCCGCTGCCTAAAATAATTCTTTATGCTTTCGGATTTTTTTGGAGGCCGAAATTTTATCTTTGGCAAAAGACGACGGGAAATCAGTCTTTTGAAGTGAAGAGAGAAACATTAAAAGATTTTTTCTCCGGAGCGCCTTCAATTAAAAAATTATGGCAGGATTTAATGACGACAAAAAATCCGATTCCAAAAAGGGAAAAAGGATTAAAATTCCCCAATTGGGGGAAAAAGCCGCAAGAAAAGTTCCAGGTTTTCAGAAAACTGACAGGCGAAAAAGAAGCGGCGAGGCGCATTGATTATAGGTAAATAATTAGCGATTAAAGGTTAAAAAATATATAATTGATTATATGGCAAAAGAAGCTCAACCGACCCAACAATTTGTTGATATTAAAGATATTCGCGGCGACGCGGTGATTTTGAAAAACGGTTCGTTGAGGCGTGTACTTATGGTTTCGGGAATAAATTTTGAGCTTAAATCTGAGGAAGAGCAAAGTATCATAATTTACGCGTACCAGAATTTTTTGAACACTTTGGATTTTTCCGTTCAGATAGTTATCCGTTCGCGCAAAATGAATATAGAAAATTATCTTGACAAACTGGAAGAGCGCCGCTCTTCAGAACAAAACGAACTGCTTAAAAATCAAATAGCGGAATATTCGGAATTTATCCGTTCTTTCATTGAATCAAACGCCGTGATGGCGAAGAATTTTTTTGCTATTGTGCCTTACGATCCGATAGTGATTCCCGGCGGAGACAAAAAATTATTGGACGTTTTTGGTTTCGGGAAAAAAGACAAAAAATCGTCAATAGAAGAAAATTTTGAACAAAAAATGACGCAATTAAACCAAAGAACGGACCAGGTGGTTAACGGCTTGACACAGATAGGCTTGAGAGTGGTGGCGTTGACAGAGGAAGAGCTTATGGAGTTATTTTATAATTTATACAATCCGTCGACGGTTGAAAAAAAATAATATGCCCAGTAATTCAACTAGATAAATTTAATCATGATTTATTAAATTGGTTTCTGGATAGATATAAAAATAATTAACAAATAAATTAAATTTCGCTCGATAATGATTAATTA